>JAUWMJ010000048.1 GCA_030613225.1 Desulfobacterales bacterium | reverse complement strand
ACTGATCCCTAAAAAAGGACCGATACCGGCATTTACAATACCCTTTTCATCCAGATAGGTACCAAACATCCGCATGCTCCGGGTACCGATAATGGGCCGCATCTTGTTTAACAGGCGCTGGACATGTGAATCCAGGGTATCATGGGCATAGATATCAGGAAAATCGCCCTGGCCTATCATAGCCTTGGCCCCCAAGACATGGTCCACATGATTGTGAGTATATATTATGGCTTTAACCGGTTTGTTGGATATTTTTTTAAACTCGGTAAAAACCATTTGGGCCTGTTCAACAGACTCCATGGTATCCACAATGATTAAACCGTCTTTTCCTTCAATCATGATGGAATTGGCAAGGCCAAACCCAACAGCAGAATATACATTTGCCCCCACCCTGTACACTTTTTTCGTGAATTCAACGGAGTGCAGGGACAGGTCTTTGGCCGCCTTTACATTTAATGACTTTTTTTTGCTGTTCCAGGATCCGTCAGTACAGGATACCATAGCAAGGCATGCAAACATCATCATCAGTATTTTTTTCATAATATGGACCTCCAAAATTCAGCCTTTATACCTCTTATGGCAGAAAGGAATTCCAATTCTTGATTAAACCTGTACAATCATATAAGTAATCTTAACGAATTAACATGATTAAAAAAGGCGATTTTGTTGTAATTTGTTGCAAATACAGACCTTCAGGAAGGGTTTGGAAAATAAATATAGCATGGCCTTAAAGAAAACCACATCTGCTGTCTCCATTATTGCGTTGTTTGATGTCATTAAAGATCACGGCATGTCTGTTGCCGAGCTTGAAAAAAAAACCGGAATAGACCGAAGCAAAATGGATGACCCTGACGCACGCATCACCATTCCTCAGTTTTTAAACCTGTGGCAGATTGCTGTTGATGTGACCAATGACCCTGCCCTGGGACTCCATCTGAGAAAAAACTATGGTACAAACATCATGCATTTTGTGGTGATCATTGCCCTGAACAGTGAAAACCTTCTTGAAGCCATGCAGTCATGGGCGCGTTATGACAGGCTCATCTGCGAAACAGACAGGATAGAAATTTTTGAGAAAAAGAACCATTATATTTTTACCTATACCAATACTATCCCGGAATATGAAAACCGCTGGATTCCTGAACACCATTTTTCCCTTGCCCTCGACTACGGTAGAAAGATAAGTCAAAAAGATTTCAACCCGGTTGAAGTCTGGTTCAGTCATGAAAATCCTGGTTATATCGAAGAATACGAAAAAATATTTCACTGCCCCGTTCTTTTCAACAAGAAAGAAAACCTCATCAGACTAAAAAAAGAGGATATGCTGCACCCCATCATATCCCCTGATCCTTACCTTAAAGCCATCCTTAAAAAACATGCTGATGAATCCATTGAAAAATTCAGTGAAAATCCGTCCTTAAAAGCAAGAGTTCAGGAATTCATGATCAAAAAACTTCACACAGGTACGGTTACCATCCAGTCGGTGTCTGAAACCATGAACATGGACCGTTCCACCCTTCATCGGCATTTGAAAAAGGAAGGCACCGCATTCAGGGATCTTCTCACCAAGACAAGAAAAGAGCTGGCAAGAAAGCATTTGATCCAGGGACTCACTGCCACCCAGACAGGCTACCTGCTTGGCTTTACCGAACCCAGTACCTTCCAGAGAGCATTCAAGCGCTGGTTTGGTCAAAGTCCTGGCGAATTCAAAAAAGAATTCAGGCAAACACAAAAAATCGTTGTGCCATGATCTGGTCTGTTGAGGAAAGAGGTGATATAAATTATTCGACATGTCAATATATCAATGAATGTCCCCTACTATACACTTGACCGATACTCTAAAACCATTTATTGTTTATTTATCGAACGTCATTCGACAGACTGCCTTTTACATCTTTTCTTTGGAAAAGCCTCATGTATGAAGACCTGAATGGAAAAAATGCACTGATTGTCGGTTCCGGAAAAAGAACCGGAATTGGTTTTGGGATTGCCGGGAAGCTGGCCAGGTGCGGGGTGAACACCATTATTGCCGACCTGGGCGACATTCCCCGGCATGACATTAAAGTAAAAACCGCCCGGACAGATGAGATGGAAAGCATTGCCAAAAGTCTTAAGGATGATTTTTCCGTTAAAGCCCTGGCCGTACCGGTGGATATCACGGATGCTGATTCCATTGCGCTGATGATGGAAAAGATCCAAACCCATTTTCCCCAAATTGATATTTTGTGCAACAATGCAGGAGCGTCCATCGGGGTTCCCAATGCCATCCACACCTATGATGAATCTGCCTGGATGAAGACCATCGACATTAATCTTCACGGAGTTTTCCGGGTAACAAAGGCTGTGCTTCCCATGATGATAGGACGCCCGGGCAGCATCATCAATTCCGCATCAAAGGCCGGAAAAGAGGCGCCGTTGTTTAATGGCGCCTATGCCGTGGCAAAAGCAGGCGTAATTATGATGACAAAGGTGATGGCAAAAGAGCTGGCCGGAGCCGGTATACGGGTAAATGCCATATGTCCTGGTGTAATTGACACCGACCTGACCCAGTGGCGATTCGGGCTGGAGGCACAATTTTTTAAAAGCTCCATTAAAGAGCGGGAAGAAGAGATGAAAAAAACCATCCCTCTGGGCCGGCTCGGCACCATTGATGAAGTCGCCAATCTGGTAGCTTTTCTCGCATCCGACCAGTCTTCATACATGACAGGCCAGGCCATCAACATTACCGGTGGCCAGTTGATGTAAGTCCCCATTCAATTCCGGCTTGTCCGGGTTAGGCATTTTAAACCGAAACACAAAACACCGGAAACCATAATCGTTAAACTGGAGGTCTTATGGCACAAATAACAGGTGGAGAACTTTTATTGAGGTGTCTGCATGCAGAGGGTGTGCGTTATATCAATGCCATTACCGACGGAACCTATATGATGGTGATCGAAGCCCTAGAGCGTTTGGGAGATGAGCTGGGCATAAAGCTCATCGTGCCGCGCCATGAAGCTGCGGCAGCCCATGCCTGTGATGCCTATACCCGTGTCACCGGAGATCCGGCAGTGGTGATGGCATGCGCAGGACCGGGTGCGGCCAACCTTGTTGCCGGCATGATGTGCGCCCAGGCAGAGGGGAGCCCGGTTGTGGCCATTACCACCACAAGACGCAGTGAGATATCCGATTCCTATGTTCACCTGGGCGGCATGCAGGTGAGCCGCCATCTTGATATCTTCAGACCGGCCGTCAAGTGGAACGGGAAGGTGGATCACTGGACCCGGATTCCGGACATGGTGCGCCACGCCTTTAGAACCGCATTATCCGGACGTCCCGGACCCACCCATATCCTTATCCCCGAAGACATCATCAGCCAAAAGGGCGATGAAAAAAGCGTGAATATTTATTCTCCCGAACAATACAGGGTGACGGGAAGCATGCCGGCAGACCCGATCTTTATCCAAAAAGCCGCAAAGATGCTGGTGGAAGCGGAACTTGTCAATATTCACTGCGGCAATGGCGCCGAACGCGCAGGCGCCGGAAACGAAGTTCGGGCGCTGGCCGAATACCTTGGATGCCCTGTGACCAACACCATCCGGGCCCGGGGCATTATACCCGACACCCATCCCCAGTGTTTTCATCCCACATGCCTTTCCCGCCTTGCGGCAAACGGCCAGTCCGATGTGGTGCTTGCCGTTGGCACACGTCTGGGAGAGCTCAATATGTGGGGCCGCCCGCCCATGTTCGGCGAACCTGATCAACAGCGCCTCATTCAGATTGATACGGAACCTTCCAACATCGGGCTGAACAGGCCCACGGATGTCCCGCTCATCGGCGATGCAAAAACCGTATTGGCGCAGCTCTTTGAAGCTGTTAAGGCATTGACTGACAAAAAGCCACTTCATGCAAAAATTCAAGAGTTTCGAACCATCCAGGACCAATGGCAAAAAGAGCTTGATGACGCGGTAGAAGACATGGAGATGAAGCCCATGCTGACCGGTCAGATTCTGAAAGTATGCAATGATTTTTTCGATCATGACGCCATCTTTGTCATGGACGGCGGCAACACCACCTTGTGGGACCTCCACTACCATATTGCCCGCGGGCAGAGATCTGTGATCTACTCCATGAACTACGGTCATCTGGGAACGGGGCTCCCCTATGCCATCGGCGCCAAGCTGGCCTGCCCTGAAAAAGCGGTATATTGTGTGACCGGTGACAGTGCATTCGGGTTCAACATCCAGGAGCTGGAGACCGCTGTCCGGAACAAGCTTCCGGTGATCGTCATTGTGGCGGTTGACGGTGCCTATGGCATGGAAAAAAGCGCACAGCTCCGGCAGTTCGGAAGGGAGGCGGACTGGTTCGGCCATGATCATGCCCCGGTCCGGTACGACCTTGTGGGGACCGCCATGGGGTGCCATGGAGAATTTGTGGAAACCGGTAATGAGATCCTGCCGGCCCTTGAGCGGTCAGTGGCCTCCGGAAAGCCCGCCGTGATTCATGCGGTTGTCGATCCTGACGCCAATGTCGATCCCCCGGGCAACTGGCTCTGGGCTGCGGCACGGACAGGAAAAATGTAAAAGGACCTGATGGTCAAAAAAAACCCGGCAAAAAAGGAGATCCTGGTATGGAGCCTATTGCAGTGGACCAGATTCAACTCAATTTCAACTCCAAGGGCCTGTTGATCGTCAATGCTGCCATTGGTTTGATGATGCTGGGGGTTGCCCTTGAACTCAAACTGGAGGATTTCAAGCGGATCATACGGTCCCCAAAGGCGCCCGGCATCGGCCTTCTGGCGCAGTTCATCCTTTTGCCGGCATTTACCTTTGTATTGATATTGATATTAAAGCCCCATCCGTCCATTGCTCTTGGGATGATCCTGGTGGCGGCCTGCCCTGGCGGAAACCTTTCCAATCTGATGACCTATCTTGCAAAAGGGAACTGTGCCGTATCCGTCAGCATGACAGCCATATCAACTCTTGCCGCCATTGTCATGACCCCTTTGAACCTGAGTTTATGGGGAAGCCTGAACCCGGATACCGCCCAGATTTTAAAGAAGGTGAGTCTAAGCCCCGCGGATGTGTTTTTTACGGTTTTTATCATATTGGGGATTCCCATGGCAGTGGGCATGACCCTCACCCGGGTTTTTCCAAATCTATCTCAAAAGGTGAGAAAACCTTTTAAAATCTTTACCCTTATCTTTTTTATCGTCATTGTTTTCGGTGCTCTGGCAGCCAACTGGAAAATTTTTCTTCAGGTGATCGGCCTGATTGTTTTCGCCGTTCTGATCCACAATGCCCTGGCATTGAACCTTGGGTACTGGAGCTCAAAACTGGCCGGCCTTCATGAGCGGGATTGCCGTGCGGTTTCCATTGAAGTCGGGATCCAGAATTCCGCCCTGGGCCTTGTGCTGGTATTTAATTTCTTCAACGGTCTGGGAGGGATGGCTATTCTTGTCGGCTGGTGGGGGATCTGGCACATTATTGCCGGGTTGATTGCCGCATTTATTTTTTCAAGAAAAAAGCTGGATGATGATGCGGATTATCTGAATGACATCCGGCAGCAAAAACTATAAAAAGATGAAAATAGCCCAATTTAAAGAAAAAGTGGTGGTGGTTACCGGTGCAGCATCAGGCATAGGGGCGGCATTGTGCCGGCGTTTTGCAGAAAACGGCGCAAAAATCGGGTTGGTTGATATGGATGAGGAAAATGCCCGCCTGCTTGAAAAGGAGCTGGCCGCAAAAGGCGCCTCAACTTGTGTTACACAGTGCGATGTGGCAAATGAAAATTCCTGCATCACTGCCATGGACACCATCAACCGCTGTTTTGGCGGGGTGGATATATTGGTCAACAACGCAGGCATCACCCTTAGGGACACCTTTAGAAACACAGTTTCTTCCGCCTATAAAAAAGTAATGGACGTTAATTTTTTCGGGTCCCTGTACTGGACCAAAGCCGCCCTTGACAGCTTGATAAAACGAAAAGGGATGGTGATTGTTACCTCGAGCATTGCTGGGATTGCTCCTCTTCCGGGAAGAACCGGGTACTGTGCCAGTAAATTCGCCCTGCACGGGCTTTTTGAAACCCTTCGTCTGGAAATGGCGCCATATGGGGTGCATGTAATGATGGTTTGCCCCACCTTTGTCAGGACCGAATTGCAGACAAGGGCGTTGGGCGGAGATGGACGCATCACAACACACCCCCAGTCCACAATGGGAAAACAGCAGACACCGGAAGCCCTTGCAAAGATCATATGCAATGGTGCCCTAAAAAGAAAAAAGCAGGTCATCCCCACCTTCCAGGGCAGGCTTACCTGGTTTATCCGCGGCCTTGCGCCCGGAATTTATGATTGGATTGTTTTGAAACAGTTTGAATCGGAACTGGCAAGGTAGATTGGCTGGCCAATAGAATTGAATGTTGCTGATGGCATTATGGGACTTAAGGATCGAAGGGAAAGAGAAAAAAAGAGCGGCGCGTTTGAATTTGATATTTTTTAAGAAGAAAGAAATCTACGGTTAACTCTCAGCAGTTTCTTATATCTAAAGGGAAAATCGATATTTGGTATAAACAGGCGTCTATTTATTTATTGATGAATTCGTAAAAAGTTGAATTCATCAGGTTTTAGGTGTTAAGTTTTATGTTTTATGTTAATGATATTATCTGTTTTAAAAGAAACTTAAAACTCAAATCCTAAAACTTAAAACGTTTCGTAAAAAGTGTTTTTGACTTTCAAATAACTAAGTTCTAACCTCTTGATATGATTGATAGGCTATTTTAATAAAAATCAAGTTTATGAGTTTGTTTTGAACCGCAGAATATCGAACAAGGAATAATGAATGTCGAAGTAAGGTATTCTGTCGTTTTTAATATTTAAAAGATAGCTTGCCGGGGCATCTTGTCGGGGCGAAGCTGTGAAGCGAAGCCTGAAGCCGGAGGCGACGCCTGGAGCGCAGCGACTCCACACTTCGTCATTCGAAATTCCTTGTTCGATATTCGATATTCAAATAGTTGTATCTCGTATTTGCAATATCTTTCAAATAACCGAAACATAGCAGCTTGATATGCTTGACGCGTTATTTTGGGATACAGTGCCGTAAAACGGCATGTTGAAGCTTTTTACGAATTTATCAAATTTCCAATTTCAACGTTCCGTGAACGTTTAATCCTATCTGCCGCCTATAAGATCTCCAATGCCGCCTAGAATAGATCCTTCGCCCTTGCGACTTCCGCCTGCAGACGGAGCATGCTGCAAAATACGGTCTGCCATTCGTGAAAAAGGAAGACTTTGTAAAAGTACAACTCCTGTACCACTCAGTGTTGCAAGGAACATCCCCTCTCCGCCGAAAAACATGGACTTAAGGCTACCTGCACGCTCAATATCGTAATTTATGCCCGATGTAAATGCAACTATACAACCTGTATCAACGCGAATGATGTCGTTGTTTAATTTTTTCTTTATTACCGTTCCGCCTGCATGCACAAAAGCCATACCATCTCCATTAAGGCGCTGGAGAATGAAGCCTTCTCCACCAAAAAAGCCTGCACCAAGTCGCTTTGTAAAGGCAATACCTACTTCAGTGCCAAGAGCAGCGCAAAGAAAAGCGTCTTTCTGGCAAAGGAGTTCTCCATTCACTTTGGTCATGTCAATGGGTATGATTTTACCAGGATAGGGAGCGGCAAAAGCAACACTCTTTTTCCCGCTGCCTGAGTTTGTAAAATGGGTTAAAAAGATTGACTCGCCTGTAAGAGCCCGTTTGCCTGCATCCATAAGCTTGCCAAAAAGGCCGCTATCCGGCTTGGACCCGTCGCCCATTTTAGCCTCGAATGTTATTCCATCATCCATGTAATTCATTGCTCCGGCCTCGGCTATTACGGTTTCACCTGGGTCGAGCTCAACTTCAACGATTTGTATATCGTCGCCAATAACCTTGTAATCGACTTTATGGCATTTCACTGTTTTATCCTCCTGTTCTTGTATATGAGCCTTGGAACGATGCCATCCGGCGCTTATCCAAAGACTTTTTATGAATTCATCAATGTTGCTACGAAATTTTACGAAATACGTTTTCTCCTGTCCAGGTTACGGTATTGTATTGCCTCGGAGATATGGTCAACCTGGATGTCTGCAAGGCCTTCAAGATCTGCAATTGTTCGTGCAATCTTAAGGATACGGTTGTATGCACGAGCGGAAAGACCGAGTTTGTCGATCGCTGATTCAAGAAGATCTGCGGATGCTTCATCGATTGCACAGTATTTTTTTATATGGCGGCTGCTCATTTGAGCGTTGCAGTAAATTTTTGTACGCACAAATCTGCTTGATTGGATTGATCGAGCCGACTCAACACGCTTTCTTATTTCTTCCGACGGCTCTGCGTCCGAATCTCCCATCAGGTCTTTGTAAGGAACTGCCGGCACTTCCACATGAATGTCTATCCTGTCAAGCAGAGGGCCGGAAATCTTTGATCTGTACTTGTGAATCTGGTTATAAGTACACGTGCATTCATGTTTCGGATCAGATAAATATCCGCACGGACAAGGGTTCATCGCAGCGATAAGCATAAAGCTTGATGGATAGGTAATGGTTGATGCAGCCCTGGAAATGGTTACCTGATAATCTTCCAAAGGTTGGCGCAATACTTCAAGAACGTGCTTTTTGTATTCTGAAAGCTCATCTAAAAATAAAACACCATTATGGGCAAGACTGACCTCACCAGGTCTTGGGATATGGCCTCCACCGATTAAACCGGCATCTGATATTGTATGATGAGGAGATCTGAAAGTCCTTTCTGTAACAAGGGCCTGGTTTTTCTTAAGCATTCCGACCACACTGAAAATTTTAGTGGTTTCTATAGCTTCATCAAATGTAATCGGAGGGAGTATGGTTGGAAGACGTCTGGCCAGCATGGTCTTTCCTGAACCTGGCGGACCAACCATAATAAGATTATGGCCGCCGGCAGCAGCAACTTCCATAGCCCGTTTTACATGCTCCTGACCCATGACTTCAGAAAAATCAATCTCAGTTTTGGTATTTCTTTTAAATATACCGGAAACATCTGCCTTTTCAGGCTTTATACGGATAAAACCGCGGAAAAAGTCTACGACCTGGTGCAGCGTTTTAACAGGAAAAACAGAAATGCCCCTTACAACTGATGCTTCCCGTCTGTTGTCATAAGGTACAACTATGCCTTCATAACCCGCCTTTTTTGCCGCAAGAGCCATGGGAAGGGAGCCGTTTACAGGTTTGATTCGACCATCTAAAGAAAGTTCACCTAATACAAGATATTTGTTAATAATGTTTTGAGGAACTATTCCGGTTGCAGATAAAATTCCTATGGCAATGGGCAGATCAAAACCGGTTCCCTCCTTTTTTATATTGGCAGGGGCTAAATTTACTGTAATCCTGTCATCGGGAAAACTGTAGCCTGAATTATTAATGGCGGACTTAACCCTCTCTTTGCTTTCTTTTACAGAAGCTTCCGGAAGCCCGACAGTAGCAAAGGTTGGAAGTCCTGATGTTATATCTACTTCCACTTCCACAAAGTATGCATCAATTCCGATAACCGCACTGCTTAATAATTTTGCGAGCAAGTTGCCTCCTTTAGGTTCTTATTTGAATATTTTGCGCTTTTTGTGGAAAAACTTTTTTCTTCTCGCCACAAAGACACCAAGACACTAAGAACGAATAATAAATTAAAATCCTTCGTGTCTTTGTGCCTTAGTGGCAAATATTTTTGGTTCCGGTTTATCCTGGTTATCAATTTTATTAGTTGAAATTAATAGCAGATAGTATTATATAGGACAATCTTTTTTATCCTTTAACAAAAGAGCATCCTATTTGAGGCAGTTTCAAAATGAGACCTTTGCAAAACGGCACTTTTTGCCCTGACCTGCTAAATTGGGACTTTTTACGAAACGTTTTAAGTTTTAGGACATTAGGTTTTAAGCAATTGATAAAACAGATATAATTTTAACCTAAAACTTGATTATATACCGTAATTATGCATTTCTTCCAAAGAACCATTAAAAAGCAGGTAAATTGCACAGGCATTGGCCTTCATTCAGGCAAGAAGGTGAATTTAGCGATTAAACCTGCACCAGTCAACCATGGCATAAAATTCATCAGGACAGACCTTCTTAACAGTCCCGGTATAACTGCGCATTTTAACCAGGTTGTGGATACAAGCCTTGCAACCGTCATAGGGAGTGACGGTTGTATTGTGTCAACCATAGAACATCTCATGGCCAGCTTTGCGGGCCTTTCAATAGATAATGCATTAGTTGAACTTGACGCATATGAAGTCCCTGTAATGGATGGCAGTGCCGGGCCTTTTATCGAAATGATAAAAAGGGCGGGAATAAAGAATCAGTCTGCACCAAGACACTTTTTTTTGATAAAAGAACCGATTATGCTTGAAGAAGCCGATAAATCGGTTAGCGTATATCCTTCAGCAACTTTTAAAATAACATACACTATAGAGTTCGATCATCCTCTGATAAAAAAACAGACCTATTCCATAGATTTATCAGATGAAATCTTTGAAAGCACAATTAGCAGGGCTAGAACTTTTGGTTTTCTGCATGAAGTGGAATATATGAAACGTTATGGCCTTGCCCTTGGAGGTTCACTTGAAAATGCAGTTGTAATTGATAAAGACAGCATAGTTAACAAAGATGGTTTGCGATTCGAAAATGAATTTGTACGGCACAAAATTCTTGACTGCCTCGGAGATTTTTCCCTTCTTGGGATGCCGGTTTTAGGCCATTTGATTGTTGTTAAATCAGGGCATGCCTTCAACCATGCCTTTCTTGAAAAATTCTTTTCCCAGAAACAATCATGGGAAACCCGCACAATCCACGATTCTTCGGAACTTGAACAATTGCAATCAAAATCTCTTGCAATTTAAGAAGGTTTCCGATATGAGTTAATCTATTTGCGCAACTCTTACCAATCTTTTATGTTTTGATGGTTTCGAAAAAAAAACCACTTTTTACAAAACGTTTTAAGTTTTAAGTCTCTATTAAAATAGATAATATCATTAACCTAAAACATAAAACTTAACACTTAAAACCTGATGAATTCGACTTTTTACGAATTCATCAGGTTTAAATAACAGACTTTTGATATAAAACCGCTGATGAATCGAAAAATATTTATCATACTTCTTAGCTCGCTCTTTCTTTTTCAGACTCCTGCTTTTGCACAGGATGCAAAACTTGTAAATATAAATATCTCAAATACACGTGACGATCTCCTCATATATTTCAATGTTGAAGGCGCTTTCAGAGAAAAACTTAAAAAGGCTATTTTAAGCGGAGCGC
>JAUWMJ010000231.1 GCA_030613225.1 Desulfobacterales bacterium | reverse complement strand
ATCAATATGTTGTGTAAAAAATATAATATTAAATCCGGAAAATTTATTAAAAAGTTTTTGTGTAGTCAATACTGATGGTTTCGCAAAAAGTCATTTTAACGCCTGGATACCCGCCGCAGTTTATCCCGCATTCGTTGCGGGGCGGGTATGACGGATAGTATCTCTGGCTGATATTAATTACTTTATTGTCATTCCCGCGCAGGCGGGAATCCAGATTAATGGGAAAATACGACTTTTTACGAGATTGTCAATACTGATGAACTCGTAAAAAGTCGAATTTACCACAGAGAACACTGAGATCACAGAGATGACTAATTAATAAAACAAGATATTCTCTGTGTTCTCTGTGAGCTCAGTGGTGAAAAATGACTTTTTACGATGCCATCAATACTGATGAACTCGTAAAAAGTCCGAACTGATTCAAGCGGCAGTTATGAGCATAATCTCATAACTTGCCACGAATTAATTAAAATGCTTTTCAGGTAACTCAAAGTAGTCATAAAATGTTCTTTGATAATGAAAATAGCGTGATTTAAAGCGGCTATAGCCTTATTGATGCTGGCTTTATCATAGTTTGCTGCCTTTCGGACAGCAGCTGCCCTGAAAAGGTTAACACCAATGGCTTTTAAGGTGGCACAGAAACGCACCGCCTTAAAGCCTCGCACTCGTAAGTGCTTGACCCCGGTGCGGCGATCAAATTCCGACATGGTGGCTTCAACTCCAGACCTCCATCGATAGCGGTTTTTAAATTCCGGGTTTTGTTCGTATATTCTACGCCTGGCCAGACGTAATTCTTTTTTCGTAAAACGAAGGTAGTAAAACTTTTTGCCCTTTTTGACCGGACAGTTTGAAAGTGCAGGACAGTTCATTCAGCCTGAAATTTATAACCTAATAATTTCTATTACGAAATAATAATCTTAATCTGTTATTGCCTAGCAATATTCATACCAGCATAAAAAAGTAAACTTGATGGTTTCGTAAAATGCCAAAAAATGTATTTTTTGACATTCCGGAGAAGCCGGAATGCAGTATTTTCAGGTAGTTGTAACTACTATAGACTACTGTTTTCACCGGAGTGACGACTTTTTACGAATTATCAAACTTAAATACTGCCGATTCAGGAATATATATAAAAAAATGTTTAATTTCAATGATATGAGAACATTCAGCTTCATTCTTTACTGTGTCAAATCTTGTCTAAAAGTAAATTTTATAATAAGAGTGCAATACAATTAATGCATTGGCAAATAAATATCGCACTAATGTATCATATCTGATTTAAAACTAATTTTCAAGATTTTGGATAGGTGCAAAATAAATTATGCGGATTTAAATTTACTCTAACCAGCTTAATAAATCTTTTTGATTTTACTTTACCAGTATCGATAATGCTGTATCACATTGATTTTAAAACATTATTTTGTTTCGTGTCTAAGAATATTTGATTAAATGATTGTTTTTAACTATTAATGGCATATAGCTTGCCTACTTTTTTATAATTTAAGGTTATATACCGGAGCACAATGATTAATCTAAAGAGGCAGTTTCAAAATGTTAAATTTTGTTCGAGATCAAGGAAGGCGATCCGCCTGAGGCGGATTAACCATAGGAATACATGTAGTATTTCGAGGATTAAAATTTGAGCCTGACGCAGATATTCGGACAGATAAGCGCAGACTTCGAAAGAGGACGTTTTGAAATTGCCTCTAAAGGAAAAGGCTCCCTTGCTGGGCAAGTTTGCCTATTGTATTCTTACAGGTGTGTTCGGTGTGGCCGTTCTTGCGATGTTTCTTGCTGTTTTCATGGAGTTATACCGCGTTGTACCGTTTGTACCTTGGATAATTGCATTTAATACGGCAATGACTGGGTATTCTCTCATAGACAAAACAAGGGATACATTGAAGTATAAACAGGTATCCTCTATTAGCGCAGGAATTTTAAACGTTATAATCACTTACTTTCTATTGAGTTTATTATCTTTTTATTTATTTAGTGAAAACCTTTTTTCCATATGGGATTTTGCCCTTTTTCTGATAATCGGCATTGTCTGTAGTGAACTTGGCGCACTTTTGGCAATTAAATATTTTAAATTAAAAAGATGAATTCGAAAAAAGTCGAATTCATCGGGTTTTAGGTTTTATCTGTTAAGTTTATGAAATATTTCATTTTAACAGATACTTAAAACGTTTCGTAAAAGAAAGTTTCCTGACTTTTTACGAAACCGTCAATACTGATAAACTCGTAAAAAGTCAAAAAACCCCTCCCCCTTGTCGAAAATCCCGTTCTTGTATCGGGGAGAGGAAAGGGCTGGTTTGAGGATGATTAAAATGATGATAAATTGCTTCGTCAGGCTATAGACTTAATCGCGAAGGCGTTGGAGTTAAAATTATTGTACCCGTTCACGCCCATTCGGAACAAAAAGGTCGCACGATCTCCGTCCTGTAAGCGTTCACAGGTGCTGCAGATGTACGTGATCAGGGCGACCAGCTATAGTCTGCTATGCTGGTTGCCCTGAGCGCGTGCAGATGCGGTGCCTGTGAACGCTTACAAATTATTTTAATGAAGTATCTGGCTTAGGAAGAGTTTAGTTCGATCTTGCTGGGGGTTATCAAAAAATTCGCTCGGCGTATTTCCTTCTACGATTTTGCCAAAATCCATGAACAGAACCCTGTGGGCAACGCTCTTTGCAAATCCCATTTCGTGAGTAACCACAATCATGGTCATACCTTCTTGTGCCAGTTCGATCATGACGTCCAGCACTTCAGAAATCATTTCGGGATCAAGAGCAGAAGTCGGTTCATCAAATAACATAATTTTCGGATTCATGCAAAGGCTCCGGGCAATGGCTACGCGCTGCTGCTGACCACCTGAAAGCTGGCCAGGAAATTTCTTTGCCTGTTCTGCAATGTGCACCTTTTCCAGATAATGCATGGCTGCTTCTTCCGCCTCGGCCTTTGGTATCTTTCTTACCCATATGGGGCCCAGAGTCAGGTTTTCAACTATGTTAAGGTGGGGAAAAAGATTGAAATGCTGAAAGACCATACCTACTTCTGCACGTATCTTTTCAACATTCTTTATATTACTGGTCAGTTCAATGCCGTTTACAACAACACGCCCCTTTTGATGCTCCTCTATGCGATTTATACAGCGGATCAGAGTCGATTTCCCCGACCCCGACGGGCCGCACATGACAATACGCTCCCCTTTGCCCACTGTTAAATCAATGCCTTGAAGCACATGGAAATCGCCAAACCATTTGTGCATCTTGATGATTTCTATCATTTTTTCATCAAATGATTGGAGTTCTGCAGTTGTTGATAATTCCTCGTTCATGTAAGTGTCTCCAGATTTTTTCAAAACCTTTTGCTCGTTTCTCGTTACTGGTTACTCGTTACTGGTTACTTGTTGCTGGTTGCTCGTTTTTTTACGAGTAACAAGTACCGAGCAACCAGTAACGAGAAACTTATGTTGACAGTTCTCTTTCCAACCTGCGGCTGTAGTTTGACATGAAAAAACAACATCCAAAATAGATCAAAGCAATAAAAAAATAAGCTTCTGAGGAAAATCCCATCCATTCAGGATTTGAAAGGGTGGACTGTGTCGTCTTCAGCAGGTCATACAATCCAATAATCACCACCAGGGATGTGTCCTTGAAGGCGGAGATAAGCTGACTGACCGTGGGTGGGATTACGATTTTCAACGCCTGGGGCAGGATAACCAGTCGCATGGTCTGGTAATAATTCAACCCAATAGACTCTGCGGCCTCGTACTGCCCTTTACTCATACCCTGAAGTCCGCCCCGAACCACTTCAGCAATATATGCCGCGGTAAACAGAATGATAGCTACCTGAGCCCGGAGAATCACTTTAATTGTAAAACCTTCGGGTAAAAACAGGGGGAATACAACCGAGGACATAAAGAGCAGGGTAATCAGCGGCACCCCGCGGATTAGTTCGATATATACAATACAGATCGTCTTTATAGCAGGCAGACTGGATTGGCGCCCCAGGGCAAATAAGACACCTAAAGGATATGCGGCTGTCAGTCCGAAAACAGAAAAAATAAGTGTGAGCGGCAATCCCCCCCATTGATCGCTTTCTACCGGTGTCAGGCCGAATAGTCCGCCTTTCATCAACAGGCCCATGATAAAAAGACCGATAATCCACGCGTAAGCCAAGGGCTTTTTCCAGTGGTTTCGGTTCTGGCTGTAATAAAGAAGACCCACTAATAGCATCATAGCCACTAAAGGTCGCCATTGTGATTCATACGGGAAGAAACCGAACAGGATGAACCGAATATTTGCAGGGATGATAGACCAGCATGCACCACCTGCTTCATGGCATTCTGCCCCGGTAGAAATCCATAAACTGTCGATAAACGCCCATCGGATAAAGGCCGGCACAATTTTCCAGAGAAAATACAAGGTGACGATGGTTATGATGGAGTTGAACCAGCCATTGAAAAGATTTCCCTTTATCCATCCTATGACTCCCACACTGGTAACCGGTGGCTTTAACTCTTCTGCCTGTATGTTATTTGCTGTTTCTTCCATTAATTTCTATCTTTCTACCAGAGCAACTTTTTTATTATACCAGTTCATAAAAGCGGATGTGGTCAGGCTAAAAAAAAGATAAACGACCATCATCATTGCAATACCTTCTATTGCCTGTCCGGTCTGGTTGATTGTTGTCCCTGCCACGGAAACGAAATCCGGATACCCGATGGCAACCGCCAGGGAACTATTCTTGGTCAGGTTCAACATCTGACTGGTCAGAGGCGGAATGATCACCCGCAGAGCCTGGGGTAATATTACCAGGTTTAAAATCTGGCCGGATTTAAGGCCCATGGTCATAGCGGCCTCTGTCTGACCCTTGCTGACCGACTGTATACCGGCACGGACAGCTTCTGCCACAAATGCGGCAGTATAAAAAACTAAACCCAGCAATAGCGCGGTGAATTCAGGACTGACATTAACGCCGCCTTTGAAATTAAATCCTGCAAGTACCGGAACATCCATGGCCGTTGGTGCCCCGTTCAGCCACCAGGTGATCACCGGAAGTCCGATAAGAATTCCCACAGATACACGCCAAACAGGAAATGGCTTTCCTGTTGTTTCCTGCCGTTTTTTTGCCCATCGACGCAGCAGATAAACCAGAACACAACCGGCTAAAAAAGCCACAGCTATGTATTTGTATGCCGGATGCGACTGTGGAACGGCAAAAACCATTCCGCGGTTACTCAGAAAGATACCGGTAACAGGGCTCAAAGCCTGCCGTGGAGATGGAAGGATTTCATAAAAAAATGCATACCAGAAAAAGAGCTGCAACAACACCGGTATATTCTGGAAAACCTCTATGTAGACAACAGCCAGTCTTGATACCAGCCAGTTTGTGGACAGACGGGCCACACCAATAAAAGTACCGAGTATGACTGTGAGAATGATCCCGATAAATGCAACAATTAAGGTGTTTAAAAAACCCACTATAAGAGCGCGGGCATATGTATCTGCCGCTGAATAGGATATCAGTGACTCACCGATTTCAAATGAGGATTCCTTTTCAAGAAAGCCCAGGCCGGTTGCGATCGCCTGTCTTTCAAGGTTTGCTATTGTGTTCGAAATCAGATAATACCCAAGAAACACCAATATGAGCATAACGCATATCTGAAACAGAATCGATCGCTTGGCCGGGTCATTGAAAAAAGGGACTTTTTC
>JAUWMJ010000363.1 GCA_030613225.1 Desulfobacterales bacterium | reverse complement strand
TGATGAATTCGTAAAAAGTCGAATTCATCAGGTTTTATGTTTTAGGTTAATTATATTATCTGTTTTTTAACAGATACTTAAAACGTTTCATAAAAAGTGCTTTTTTACTTTTTACGAGACCGTCAATAATAGGAGCTTCAGGTTTTTTGTGGGTTTGAAAATTTCTTCGCAAGATCACTGTCAATTACATAAATGCATACTTCCTTTGCGCCCTGTTGGGTGTATTTATACTTGGTGCATAGATTATTTACCAGATATGTAACGTCATTTCTAATCTTTTTGTCGTAAGCCTTAAAGTCTTCCTGATCATAATCTTTGATAGCCCGCCTGAAATTTTCGTTTTCAAGAAACGGGTCCAGCACTTTTTCCTTAAGGTTGTAAACATATCTTTCAAGCAGGGACTGGTAGATTTTTGTTTCAATAACGTCTTTTCCTTCAACCATGATTTCCTGGGTTAATGTCTTGGATGTATACTCTTTCTGGGTGTCTTCCCTGAAGGTAAGGCGCTTATTTTTATCAGCAGTTGTTCCTACCAGACGAGCTTCAATACCTTCCAGAAAATCTTCTGTAATTTCCAGTTTTTCTCCTGTAAAAGTGCAGGTTTCAACAGCTCCTGTTTCAAAATTAACGGCAAAAATATAATTTTGAATTTCCCTCGATATCTGTTCTTCATTATAATAATATAAAGATTCCTTTACTTCCTGCAAAACTGTGTAGTCGTACATGCGGATCAATGAATCGAGAAACCCTTCGGGTATCGATTTGCTGAGATCCTGACGGATTTTGGTAAAAAAATTACATAGAATCGACATGTTAATGAGTTTGTTTTCCTTGGCGTACATTGAGTAAAACTCATTGAATATTTTAATGGAATCACGCCCGGAAATGCCATGTATGCCTTCTTTTTCCGATTCGGCAATGATTTTGCGCCGCCGTTTTGCCGTCAATTGTTTTCGATCTTCCTCCGTAAGCCATTTGGGGATATATCCGGTGTAAATTTCCATTTTGAGAAGTTGAAGGTTTCCATCGCAATACAGACGATATTTTTCAGGATTGCCGATCCATTCCAGCAGGGTTTCAGACCTGGTATTTAACCTGGACGAAATAATTATCCTGGCAAAATTGTGCAGTACTCTGGGGATAAAACTTTCATCAATATGTTTTCCAAAAATGTTTCGATAGATTTCCACCTCGGTATTCAAATCCATGACATAGGGGATATTAATATATTCAATGCGGTCTGAAAATGATTTGAATTCCTGGATATTTTTCTGGTCTTCCGGATTCATAACGGCCAGAAGGAGTGAGTTTACGTTTTCTTCAATATCTTCCACCTTGTGGATGCCTTCACTGATAATGTTATGCAGTTCGATCAATCGTTCTTTGTTATGGGATTTAATATCCATAAGGGCATAAATCCCGTTGTTGGTCTTTGCATATTGTGAAAAAATATATTTAACCTGGTTGCTGTCCCTTAAGAGGCTGTTTATTCGTTTCTGGAGCATGGCATTGCTCATGATGTTTTGCCTCATGGGTCTGTCACCGGGGTTGAAGACACTGATGCCTTCGCCAAGTCGCCTGTTGAATTTATAAGGCCTTGCGTATATCGTTTCAAAAACTTTTTCAGGGCTTTTAAATTTGTTTAAAAGGGCCTCGTACAAAGAACTGCAAATGGTGCATGGATTGTCCCTGAATAACCATTCGTATTCTTTTTCTGTGGAAAGCTTCCACTTGAATTCATCATTTTTAAACAGATCGTCGAGAAATTCCCGGCGATGTTCTTTGGGTATCATTAATATGGGGTTATCATGACTGGGGCAGGGTATTTCGATAAAATCTTCATTAAAATAAAATGTATCTTGCTGTTTAAGAATCGGATCACCTTCAAAGGTTGGGGTATCCATTAGTTGAGATAATTTATCCAAAAGGGGGGCAGCTTCATTTTCCGCAAAACCGCCCAGCATTTTACGGTCAAACCGCCAAACGGTTTCAAAGCGTAACCCGTCCTGGGTATTGGCAAATTCCTCGAATTTTTTTAGAAGATTATTTAAAAATGTACTTTTGCCGCAGCCTGGGGGACCTTCAAAGATATAGATCTTGTTTTGCTGCGCACCGCGCTTTAAGGCTTCGACAAGACTGACCAGCCTGTTGGCAAAAAGCCTGTCTGCAAAAAACGGGTGGTCTGCACCTTCAGCAAAGAGCCTGGTGCAATCGTAGTTTACATAATGAATCGATTCGGGATCATCAGGATATTCATCGGCACCTTCCCCGATATAGGCCTTGACCATGTCGTGAAACACCTGGAAGACATTACGAACCACTTCATGAGGCCCGGCAGAAAGTATTTTGAGAAATTCATTAAAGGGAACAGGGGTGCGTTGGTCCCATTTACCCATACTCTTGTTGAGATGCTGCATTGCTTTTTGAATTTTATCCATGGCGTTTTTATTCAATTTTTAAAACCACGTACTTTGTGCGTGGTCAGAGATAATTGGCTTTGCCTGAGCAAATTAGAGTGACTAAAGTGAGCTAAAAAGTGACTAAAGTGTCTAAAGTGACTAAAGTGTCTAAAGTTGTGGTGTCGCTCCGCTCCAGCTTTTTTATAAAAATAGACAGAATTCCTTAACTTTAGACACTTTAGTTCACTTTAGTCACTACAAACCCGGTGTATCCGACATCCCCTTCGAGGGGTAAATCAATGCCACGTCCTTCGGGTATGGATTCTTTACTTTTGAAACATCATCAGGATACGCTTTTTTCGGGAATGCCGTCTAAGTAATACAAAAAGCCCGAAGATGACGACAAGTATAGGCAGACCTGCAATATTAAAAGATTTGAGAAAGGTTTTCGTTCCTGCCTCTGATTCTTGCAATGGGTTAAAACGCTGCTCTTTGCTGCGCATAATAGCGATTTCTTCACGATTGTTTAAATAGTCCAATACGTTCATAACAAAAACAGCGTTGGAACTTCTCCCTTCTTGATCCAGCACATTATCCGTCATCATATCGGAAGATGAGATGATAAAGATCTTTGCCTGCTTGCCCTTGATAAGCAATTCACCTTCACTCTCAATTTTGGGAGAATCGATGCCGGTTTTATTATCTTTTTGGTCAGAGTTATTTTCGTTGTTTTTTTCAGGTGCTTTTTTTTCAGGTATAGGTT
>JAUWMJ010000334.1 GCA_030613225.1 Desulfobacterales bacterium | reverse complement strand
TACTGTTGGTTTTGACAAAATCCCTTCAGGGTTGACAATAACCAGCTTTTCGCCAAAAAATATTGAAGTTCGAGTTCGCGCCCCCAAATCTGCAATTAAAGACATTTATAATCTGAAGCTGCTATATTCAGCCGATTTGTCCGATGTGTCTACAGGACTTAACTCCATTCCGGTAAATCTTGATCATGTAGGTTTTCCAAAGAAATTTTCGATTATAGACGTTAATCCTGCTTTCCTTGATGTAGTCGCTGATATTGAGATATACAAAAAAATTCCTGTTGAAGTCTTCTATACCGGCAAGCCTGCTTCGAACTTTTTCGTTTCCGATACCCTGGCAAAACCATCTTCATTAATCCTGCGCGGGCCTGAAAAACTCCTTCACCCTATAGAAAAGGTTTTAACAAAATCTATTGATATCAATGGAGCTTCAGAATCTTTTAAAAAAGAAATCACTCTTGATCTTCCTGAAGATATTGATATCGTATTCCCTTCCGGGGTCATTCATGCTGAAATATTTTTAAAAGAAAAATTTGCCATAAAAAAATTCAGCAATATTCCTGTAAAGGGAAAAAATACAAAATATTCATACAGCATTACTCCTCCTGCAATAAATATCGAAATAAAAGGTCCTGTAAATATACTCGAAAAGCTTAAAGCAAAAGAAGAAATAAATGTATATGTTGATCTTAAAGGGTTGAAACCTGGCATTTACGTCAGGCGCGCAGCCATTACTCTGCCGGTAAAGACAACACTGGCCGGCGTAGAGCCTGAAATATTTACAGTAAAAATTGTTCAATAATATGTAGCCGTTCACAGGTTCAATGGTTCACAGGTTCAATGGTTCAGGGTTACTCGTTCCTCGTTACTGGATGCTCGATACTCGATACTGGCTTGCCATGGCGTAGCCAGTAGGCGAAGCCTGGTTCAAGAACCTTTCAGCGTAATTTCGCGTGACTTCTCAGTCCCGCCTGTTATAAATTGCAGCGGCCTAGAACAAGCCCTCATTTTGGAATTTGCATGTTCATTCAGAATGCAGAAGCGCTGTCATTCGAAGTTACATCAAGTATTTGTTTACCTTCGAACAAGGTCAACGAAAGAAACACAACCGTAAACCCTGAACCTCTGAACCCGTGAACGGTTACAATAATATGCACCTGAAGGAATAACCAGCTATGCTCCTTGTTATAGACATTGGAAATACAAATACGGTAATAGGTGTTTACGATGGTAACCACCTGATAAAGGATTGGAGAATTCGAACCGAAAGAAATACAACAGAAGATGAATTTAACCTCCTTATTACCAGTCTTTTTGGCAGTAACGGTATTCAGCTAAAGGATATCGACAGGACCATTATTTCTAGCGTTGTACCTCCCATGGTAACGATCCTGAATTCTTTTTGCCTGAAATATTTGGGGTGTTCACCACACTGGGTTGATGCTTCATCCTATACCGGCATGCCGATACTTACTCATAATCCTGCTGAAGTGGGGGCGGACAGAATCGTCAATGCAGTAGCTGCATTTCACAAATACCACTGTAGCCTCATCGTGATAGATTTCGGAACAGCCACAACTTTTGACTCTATTTCCGAAAAAGGAGAATACCTTGGCGGAGCAATAAGCCCTGGTATCATGATTTCCTCTGAAGCGCTGTTCAGAAAAGCATCCAAACTTCCCAGGGTTGAGATATTTACCCCTCCTGAAAGCGTGATCGGTAAGGATACTGCCAGCGGTATTAAGGCCGGCATTATTTACGGGTATGCAGGACTGGTGGATGGAATGGTAAAACGAATGAAAGCGGAGATGGGAACAGATCCCAGGATAATTGCCACAGGAGGTCTTGCAGAACTAATCCATAAAGTCTCTGAGACCATCGAAGCCGTTGAACCTGCTTTGACTCTTGATGGGCTAAAAATTATCAGCAACAGTCTTTAACCTAAGGGCTCGCGCAAAAATAACTTCACATTTTATGCACCCCAAGGGCATTTGCTTCGCGGCACATCCCGGATTCAGGCCATCTTTGTCCGATCCTTAACTTCAAAATCCTCGAAATAGATAGCTATTCCTGTGGTTTTTCAGCCTCGGATCGAACAGGTAAGCGCAGACTCCGAACCTGGCCTAAACCCATACACCTAATTTTTGCTCGAGCCCTTAGCTCCGACAGATGGTACCGGGATGGCTAATGTGAAATATATTACATACTTTTTATGTAATTGTTGAATTTTTTACACAATAATGAGGCTGGATTACTGTGGTGTATATCAACGATAAGAGGCATCATCTCAATATGTATTAATCTGCAAACCGCTAACCATTTAATATTAAAGATAATATTCAAACAAAAAAATTAACAGAAAAATAATGCAGTTGCTTTGTCTAACTGGCATATCTCTTGCTAATATCAGTTTCAGGTGTTTTTAATATTTCTAAATTCTGAAATTTGATTTTTGCAAGAGGAGAAACTCCATGAAGAAGGTTTTAATTGTTTTGATTGTTTCATTTTTAGCAATATTTTTTATAAATTTTGTATTCACCGGAAATGCCTTTGCACTAAATTTCGGCGATACAATCTCAGAACAAACTTCCATGCTGCTGTTTGGCATCGTTCTTATTGGTGTGGCAGGATTTGGGCGTAAGAAATTATTTAAAAAGTAAAAAAAACCTTATAAAAATACATAAATAAATAAAAAGCCGTTCGGGAAAATCCCCGAACGGCTTTTTATTGCTGTACGCTTCAACTGTCCCTGCCTATGCGGCGATATGTATCTTTTCTTCTTTCCGGAATATGAATCGTGTATTGAAATTGCCTGTGTTTTACGCCTGTCCGACGTCCACCGTCTCTTCTTTCCGGGAGATGATATGTATAATCAAATTTACGGCGTTTTCTTTCTTTCCGTCGATTCCGGCTTCTTCTTTCCGGAATAAAAAATGAATACCTGAATTTTCGGCGCTCCCGGCTTATCCTTATGCGCCGGAATCCGGAGCTTCTTGATTTTGGTATTATAAAATGATTTCTCATAACGATTTTTACGAGAACAGGAAAATTATCGGTAGAGCACGGTAATTAGAATTTTGGAGGACGTTCGATATTAAGATCGCTAATCTTATATAATAGCGTCTTATAGCTTATTTTTAGAATTTTGGCTGCTTTGCTCCGGTTCCAATCCGTCCTGCCCAGAACATAAGAGATCGCCTCTTTTTCAACCTTGTCAAGAGTCCTTCTCTTTATCTCTTTAAGGGAAAATGATTCAAGATCAGGTGGAGAACCGCCCGCAGAATTTAATATATCAGAGTCAATTGAAGGCTCTTTTGAAGATGTCTCAGTTGATATCAAATTGTCTGTGGCATAACTGCTGTGTGTAAGTTCATCAACAATTTCTTCCCAATTGCCCATCACCAGAATCCGTTTCAGCACATTCTGAAGTTCCCTGACATTTCCGGGCCAGTGGTATTTTAGCAGCTTGTCAATTAAACTGTAATCAGGCTTTACCTGAGTATTTTTAAATCGAAGCGAGTATTTTTTTAAATAATGATCTATCAGAAGTGGTATATCTTCCGGTCTTTCGCGAAGAGGAGAAATATAGATTTTTATAATATTCAGCCGGAAGTACAGGTCTTCCCTGAACTTTTCGTTTTTAATGTCTTGCTCAAGTTCATGGTTGGTTGCGGCTAAAACCCATGTGTCTGTTTTCATCTCTTTTTCCGAGCCGAGTCTGGAAAACTCCCCGCTTTGAAGAACATGAAGAAGTTTTGCTTGAAGAGATATGGACATATCGCCAATTTCATCTAATAATAAAACTCCCCCATGGGCCAGCTCAAATTTTCCGCGTCTTCTGCGGTCAGCTCCGGTAAAAGCTCCTTGTTCAAAGCCGAAAAGTTCGCTTTCAAGCAGCCCTTCCGGTAGAGCTGCGCAGTTGATTTTAATAAAGGGCTTTCCTTTCCTGGGCGACTTATGGTAAAGGCTTTGCGCAACAACCTCTTTGCCGACACCGCTTTCTCCGCAGATAATTATATTTAAACCTGTGTCGGCAACGTGATTTATAAGC
>JAUWMJ010000230.1 GCA_030613225.1 Desulfobacterales bacterium | reverse complement strand
AAACAGGGTCTTTTGCGGAATAATTGGCTGGCCTTGATCAACTTCAATCATTCTAAGTACATCATTAACCTCTTTGCCTGCAAATAACTGTTGTTTTTCCGGTGTCTCATCAAAATTAATTTCAACAAGGTTTTGGAAATTAGTCCGCGCAAATTCACGCACAAGCCAGGTTTTTCCGACCTGTCGAGCGCCTCTGATCACAAGCGGTTTACGTGTTAGTCTTTTTTTCCATTGTTCAAGTTCATTAAGATAATGCCTGATCATGGGATACTCCCCTTGGCTTGTCAAAATACAAGGTATTAATAGCTGTTGCTGTGACAAAATACAAGGTAATTATATGCGAAAACGGTATTTTTAAATCAAGCTGGAAATGCAAATAGTGGTACATGTAATTCTAAGTGGAAAGGAAGGTGGCAAAAACTTACGAAAACCGATTTTCGACAATTTGATTATCTGGTTAACCTGTTGTCCTTATAAGTAATTGTCTGGAAGGGTTGTGATCATGCAAAAAAATGTTGAGTGATTAGGTGTGTTTTTTACTGCGGGAGTTACGGCTTAAGCACAATTTTCCTTTTTTCTTTTTTTTCCATCGTCCACTTTTCCATGAATCATAATCAGCATCTATTACTCCATATTTATCGCCGTAAAAAAGGTCTTTGTTAAATCGTTCATCAGCTTTGCTGTAATTTCCGGTGTTGATAAAGCAGACACCAAGCTGAAAATGGCTTCACCATCAGCCGGTTTATCATTTATTCTTTTAGTCAGCAGTTCAATTGCCTGCGGATACATACAGGCCTGCATAAATTCTTTGGACTTTTTTACTTCGCCCCAGCTAAATGCATTAGTCGCAACAGATAAAACAACAACCACCAGAAATGCAGGCAGCGTTATTCTGCTATAAATTTTTATGCTTTGAACCTCCTGCTTTTTTTATCGTTTTTCAACTCTCCTTCTTGAGCCAGTTGAAGAAATTGCTGATCACAATCTTTTTCCCCTTAATATCCACACTATCATCATATCCCCCCACAATGATCTCGGCATCGGCAACGTTGAACTTTTCCATTGCTTCGCATAGGCTGGATAATTCTCTTTTTTCGTTGTTCCTGTTGAGGTCCCAGCAAACATTGATTAGTTTAACGATTCTGGTTCCTTTTCTTATAAGAAAGTCAACTTCTCCTTTTCCTTTCCAATAAAAGATTTCCTCTCCTTTTCTTCTCAAAGTCAGATAGATCACATTTTCAAATATCCTTCCGATATTTTCGGAGAATTTAAAAGACACGGCATTATATAGCCCTGTGTCAATGGCATAGACTTTATACGGATTGGCCTTTTGTTCCGTAAAAGAGTAAGAAAAATAACCTGTTGTTTGCACTAAAAAGACTTCACAGGCATATTCTAAAAATTTATTGGCCGTGGGTTGGGAGATCTTTTGTTTTTTTTCTGCCTGATATCCGGAGAAATATGTTGCTACGTTAGCATACAGGTTCAGGCAAAATTCTTTCAGTTTCCTTATATCTCTAACCTGGTATCGCTGTATAACATCCTTTTCTATCACAGCGGTGTAATAATCTTTTAGAATTTGCAACTTGTCTTTTTCTTCTTCCGTCAGAACAACCTGGGGAAAACCACCAAATTGAATATATTGATTGAAAAGGTTGCGCAGAGCGGGGGAGCCTTTTCCCTGTAATTTTCCGATCAGGTTTTCCTTGTTCTTAAAGAATAGAAATTCTTGAAAACTTAAGGGAAAGACTTCGCTGGAAACGATTCTTCCGGTTAAAGAGGTGCCGTACTCTTTAGACAGAAGTTTCGATGATGAACCGGTTATATAGAACTTTATGTTTTTTTCTCTATCGTACAGCCCGCGAACAAATCTTTCCCATCCCGGCACCAGTTGAACTTCGTCCAAAATTACATATGTACGTCCTGACGGGTTGAATCGTTCCAGATAAAGGTCATGAATACGGAGTAGAAATTCTACCGTTAAATACGGGATAAAAGTTGGTTCCTCAAAATTTACATACAGGATATTTTTCCGCGGCGTTCCCGCATCAATCAATTTTTTTATAACCTGCAAAAGAATTGTTGATTTGCCTGCTCTCCTTACGCCGGCAACTACCGATGCCTCTTTCAGCTTCTTTTGACGATACAGTTCTTCTGTATAATGCTTTCTATAGACGCCGGTGCGACGGTCCTGGCTCCAAAAATTCCAATATTCCAGCACTTCTATTAATTGGGAATCGTTCATAGTTATACCTAAAGATAGTTTAGCAAAAAGTACCATTATGCTAAACTATATTTTAGTATTTTGACAAGAAAAAATAATATTCAGGCTAGGAAGATGGGAGGCCAGGAGAGTATGAGGCAGAGAGGCCAAGCATAGTTCTACTTTGCCATAAGGTGTGCCACAGCCTTTTCAAGGCCGTCGATGGAGAGTTCAAACATGGGGAAAATCTGGCGTATCATTGATATGGTCTGGGTGTAACCCCACATGGATGAAGAAATGGGATTAAACCATATAGAGTGAGGAAAAGCGTCGGCAATAAATTTCAGGCATTCGATGCTCGGTGTTCTGCTTCTGTCTTCCAAGTGTATCGAGCCGTCGGTGGCCATCAGTTCGTAAGGGGCCATGCTGGCATCGCCTACCAGCACAAGACGGGTTTCAGGATCGAACCGGGCGAAATCTTCAATTCTTTGCGGTTTTCCGTAGCGTCTGGGGTCTTCCCAGACAGTGGAGTATATGGTGTTGTGAAAAAAGTATGTTTTTACATCCTTGAACTGTGCTCGTGCATAATTAAAAAGCGTCTGAACGACGGATATATAAGGGTCCATGGACCATCCACCGTTATCGATCGCCAGTATTACCTTGAGGCGGTCTTTTAAGTCTCTGTCAAAAACAATTTCTATTTCCCCGGCATTTTTCATGGTCTGGTAAATTGTAGCATCAATATTAATCCGATCTTTAGGGCCGGACGGCACCATGTTTCGGAGCCGTTTTAATGCCTCACCTATCATGGATTGGGTGAGGGGACCTTCAAGGGAGTAATCCTTGTATCTCCTGTCCATGGCAACTTTAACAGCCGACTTGTTTCTTGATACTCCTCCAACCCGCATACCTCCGGGGTGATTTCCCGAGTGGCCTACTGGAGATGTTCCGCCTGTTCCGATCCATTTTTTCCCTCCTTGGTGAGCTTCGGTCTGCTCTTTTAGCCGCTTCTTAAAATATTCAATTAACTCTTCCGGCGAAAGTTTGCTGAGTTCGGATTCATCCATGCCAAGGGCATCTGCAAGAACTTTAGGATTCTTCAGCCATTCGTCCAGCATGGCCCTTGCAATTTCGTCAAGTTCAACTCCGTCAAAATCAGGCAGCTCTGTCCCGTGGAAATGATGGGCAAAAACCTGATCAAAAAGGTCAAAATAGCGTTCGCTTTTAACAAGGATCGCCCTGGCTGATGTATAGAAATCTTCAAGGCTGTTAACCAGACCGATGTTAAGGGCTTTATGAAAGGTTAAAAAGGAAGTCGGGCTGACAGGAATCCCAGCCTCTTTTAGTATGTAAAAAAAATTGATAAACATTTTAGTTTCGGGTTTCCCTCTTTCAGTGAAGCTTAGTACATATATTCTTAAATACGATTACGTATAATATTTAATTTTCACCGCAGAGCCGCAAAGCACGCAAAGAATCATTTTTTTTATTGCTGTCCGCTGAAGGCGGAAAGCAATAAGGAATGCATCCCTACGGGAAAAACAATTTAGTATAAAAACATATAGTTGTAACAATATAAACGTTGATTGATTTTCCTTTGGCGTCCTCTCAACGGCAAAGGAAAAAACTTTAAACTCTGCGTTCTCAGCGTCTTGAGCGACTTGTCGGGGCGTAGCTTACAGAGCGAAGCCCGAAGCGGGCGGTGAAATAAAATATGTCATCGAATTAACGCACTAGAGCACTCAGCTTAAGTAGGGCTTTTGCACATACATCCGGTTTAAAAAATTCTCCGGCGTTCTAAGGAATTAGCGGCTTTTTGATAATCCTGGCTTTTTTTGAAAAGAACTCCCAGAAACGGCACGTCGCCTTTTGCCAGTTTTTTAGGCTTAAAGTCGGGGTCGGCGGAAAGCGCTCTGATCCAGTTTATTAGTTCACGGGTTGCAGGCCGTTTTTCTATGGCATCCAGTTCACGGAGTCTGTAAAAAGCACCAATGGCATTTTCCATAAGGTCGTTATCCAGGTCGGGAAAATGAACCCGTATAATTTTGCGCATCATCTTGGGATCAGGAAAAGCAATATGATGAAAATTGCACCTGCCAAGAAACGGGTCCGACAGATCCTTTTTTGCATTTGATGTAATAATAAATACCGGTCGATGTGTGGTTTTAACAGTTTTATCAATCTCAATGATATCGAATTCCATTTGATCCAGAACATCGAGCATATCGTCCTGAAAATCGGTGTCTGCCTTGTCGATTTCGTCGATCAGCAGGACCGACCTGGCCTGGGATTTAAATGCCTGGCCGATCTTTCCCATTTTAATATAATCTTCTATATTGCTTACATCCCTGTTTGAATCGCCGAAACGGCTGTCATTTAACCGGGTCAGTGTATCGTACTGATAAAGAGCCTCAACCAATTTCATGCTCGATTTTACGTTCAGCACAATAAGGGGCATATCCAGGTTCTCTGCAATGGCATGGGCGAGCATGGTTTTTCCTGTGCCCGGCTCGCCTTTCAATAAAAGCGGCATTTCGAGTGCCATGGATATATTTACGATTTGAGCCAGTTCATCATCCAGAACATAGCGGGTTGCTCCTGAGAAATTTTTCTTTGAATTTTCGTTAACCATTTAGAACCTCATTTTACGTTATGAGACCTTTGAAAAATGGTAATTTTTGTTCGAGTTCAAGGAAGGCGAAAATTTCAACCACAGGAATATATGAAATATTTCGAGGATTGAAATTTGAGCCTGACGCAGAAATCGGGCAAAAAGTGCCGTTTTTCAAAGGTCTCAGTTGTGTGTTACATCAATCTGATACTGTGTCTTCAACCGGTCGGAAACTTCAGCAGTTAATTTAAGCACCTTTTTTGCTAAATCAAGACTCAAAGAACCTGTTCCGCAGCTTGGCGTTATCAGGGACTGGTCCAGTATTTTCGTCCTGCCGATTCCAAGAGCCTCAAGCTCCCTGGCTTTATCTTCCCACTGGGCCACCAGGGAATCTGTTGTTTCTTTTTCAATATCCTCAGGATTGCCTGTAGGAACAATTCCCCATGCCAGGATTTTACCGGCTTCGATAAACTTTTTAATCAAATCAGGGTATAAAATGAACTTGTCAAAAAAAGAATAGGCATCAAAGCTGACAATGTCTACAGGAGATTCAAGAACAACAGACCAGTCCGTGTTTGCGCAGACATGTACTCCCGCAAGCCCGCCTTCTGAATGTACGGCTTCAATTACCTCGCCAAAGCAATTTGCAATATCATCATGGGATATGCTGGTAAACTCGGATGAGCCGAAACCGGCAAGTGCAGGCTCGTCAAAAAAAATAATGACAGGGCTTTTAAATTTTGAAAGCTGCTTCACCTGCCACATCGCCTTAAGCGCAAGCAGTTTTATCGCTACATCTCTTAACTGATCGTTGTAAAAAATTGCCTTTTTATTTTGATCACACAGGGCTGTGGTAAATGTAAACGGGCCGGTTATCTGCCCTTTGACTGCAACAGGTGGTGTGGAAAGCGAATTTAAACAGTC
>JAUWMJ010000137.1 GCA_030613225.1 Desulfobacterales bacterium | reverse complement strand
TGCCAGGAAGCAAAATGCCCTAATATCTGGGAATGCTTTTCCAAACATACGGCAACATTTATGATTATGGGCTCTCGCTGCACGCGCAGTTGCAGGTTTTGTGCAGTTGATCATGGACCGACTGCTCAGCCGGATCCGGAGGAACCGGCAAGAGTAGCCGAAGCGGCCCGGAAAATGGGTTTAAATTATGTGGTCATAACTTCTGTAACACGTGATGATCTCCCTGACGGCGGCGCTGCCCTTTTTGCCGGTACCATACAACAAGTTCGAAAACAAATACCAGATGCTATGGTAGAGGTCCTAATACCTGATTTCCAGGGAAACAGAAATGCCCTTAAAACAGTTCTTAAAGCCCGACCCGATGTCTTGAACCATAATATAGAAACCGTACCGCGTCTTTATTCAACTGTTCGCCCTGAAGCAAACTACAAATGCTCCCTTGAACTTTTAAAACAGGCTCGTCAATACGACCAATCCGTCGCAACTAAATCAGGACTCATGCTCGGTCTTGGTGAATTACCTGATGAAATCAGCCGGACTCTTGACGATCTTGTCAAGGCTGGTTGCAGTATGCTGACATTGGGCCAATATCTCCAACCCTCAAAACAACACCTTCAGGTAGAGCGCTTTGTGCCTCCCGAAGAATTTGACAACTGGCGTAAAATTGCTATTAAAACCGGTTTTTCCCAAGTGGCCGGAGGGCCGTTTGTCAGGAGTTCTTACCATGCAAAAGAGCTCTTTAAAAACAAGTGATAACACCAACATCTATTATGAAACACACGGCTTTGAATCGAGACCTGTCGTTGTTTTCTTAAACGGCACCATGCAAACTACATTTAACTGGAGACCGCATGCCCATGTCTTCAAAGACAGCTTCAGGGTTATTTTGTATGATGCCAGGGCTCAAGGACAAAGCGAACTTGGGAAAAAGAAACTATCCCTTAATCTTCACGTCAAAGACCTTTCCGAACTTCTTCATCACCTGGAAATTAAAAAGGCGCATCTTGCAGGGCTGAGCCACGGAGCTTATATTGCACTTGCGTTTGCTTCCAGGCTGCCCGATTTTGTTGACCGCCTTGTTCTTTGCAGCATAAGTGCAGAAAAATCTGCTCAAGCAAATATTATCGTAAGATCCTGGCTGGAAATACTGAAACGTTGTGATCTTAAAGCAGTGGCATGGGCAGCGATTCCAATTGTTTTTGGCAATAAATTCCTAAAGCAAAATTATAAAATAGCCGATAATATGGCAGAGGCTATTGCCGTTCGCAATTGTAAAAGCGCTCTAATTGAACATTTTCAAGCTATGACCAGGTATCCACCCATTGCCGGACGGGCAAAAAAGATAAACTGCCCTGCCCTCATTATTTCAGGTTCCCAGGACCGCCTTGTGAATACAGAAGGTGCAATGCAGCTTGCCGATCTATGCAGGGGGCGTCATGAGGAAATTCCAGATAGCGGTCACAGTATTCCTGCTGAAGCACCGGAATTGTTTAACAGAACAGTGCTGGAATTTCTACTTCAGCCGTAGCTGTTCTTTTGTTAACCCGGCAGGTTTGTCTCGATAAAAAAGCATTGTAACCGTTCACGGGTTCAAAGGTTCAGGGGTTCAAGGTTGCATTCTTGTCTGATGGCTCCATTTTGGAGGCGTGTTTATGTGAGTAACGTCCGGCTTCGCTTGAAAGCTTCGCCGAGACAAGCCCGGCTCTGTCATTCCCAATCTGAAAATTGGCGATGCATTGGCAATTATGTGGCAAAACCAGCATTTTTTACGAGGACTTAGGGTCTTCAATTTTGTCCTTGTCCCTTACCCTGAACGTTGAACCTGTGAACGGTTTCAAAACATTTTTGTTTTGAAAAAGCGGAGGATGTTTTCATGTCCGGAAAACCAAACTATGAAGAATTAGAACGGAGAATAAAGGAATTAGAAAGAGAGGCTGTTACTAATAATGAGGTAATTGAGATTTTGCAGGAAAGTAAGGAGTTTAATGTAAGCCTGTTAAAAAATTCTCCCTATCCAATCATTGTTATCAATCAAGATACTTCAATAAGATATGTAAATCCCGCACTGGAAAAATTGACCGGCTTTTCTTCAGCAGAGCTCATTGATATTAAAGCCCCATACCCTTGGTGGACTGAAGAAACTCCGCAAAAAATAGCTGTGGACTTTACTATTGCTATGCGCAGTGGAACACAGATGCGTGAGGAGCTTTTTCAAAAAATAAATGGTGAGCGATTCTGGGTTGAAACAACCTCTTTTCAGGCAAAAAAAAATGGTGAGTTCATGTTTTACATTTCAAACTGGGTTGAAATCACCGAACGCAAACATGCTGAAAAGGCGTTACAGCAGAGTGAGGAAAAGCTGGCAGGGATAATCGCTTCGCTTCCCGATCACATGAGCATGATTGACGAACAATACAATATTGTCTGGACAAACGATGTTGCAAAAAGCCTGTTCGGTCCCGACCTGGTTGGTCAAAATTGTTACAGGGTTTACCATGGGCATAAAAAACCTTGTGAACCGTGCGTAGTCAGGCAATCATTTGAAGACGGGAAGATTCACGATCATCAGACAGAAGTCATTGGTGTCGACGGGAATAAGATGGTATTTTGGTGTACGGCAAACGTGGTTACATGGCACGCAGACGGCAGACCAAAGATTGTATTGGAAGTTTCCCGCAATATTACAAATCAGGAACGGGCGAAGGAAATATTGAAATCCGAGCGTGACAAGTTTCAAGGGGTGCTTAATGCCCTGGGGGAAGGAATGTATATCGTCAACCGGGATTTTATCGTTGAGTATCAAAATGATTTGCTAAAGGAACGCTTTGGGGACACCATAGGAAAGAAATGCCATGTAGCATACATGGGATCGGATAAACCATGCGAGAAATGTCCAACCCTCCGGACAATCAAAACCGGCAAAATACACCATTCTGAATTCGTTGCAGCGGATGGCAGAAGATATGAAATAAGCTCTTCACCTTTTACTGATAAGGATGGTAACATAAAAGTGATAGAATTGGCTAAAGATGTTACCCAAAAAAAGGAATTGGCTGCTGAAGCCATGCGAGCCGGTCATTTAGCGTCGATTGGCGAATTAGCTGCCGGCGTTGCCCATGAAATCAACAACCCCACACATGCCATCATTAATCTTGCTCAAATTTTATTGAATGAATTTGATCAAAAGAGTCAGGAATATGATATTGCCGGGCGAATCTCAAAAGAAGGCGACCGCATTGCCGATATTGTCGGCAGCCTCCTTTCTTTTGCCCGTGACGACGGGAAAGAAGAAAAGAGCCCGATAAACCTGTATGAAATTATGTCTGATACGCTTGCTTTGACGCAAGCCCAGATTCGAAAGGACGGCATTGACGTAAAAGTGGAAATTTCTCCTGATCTGCCTGAAATTATTGCACACCCTCAACAGATTCAACAGGTTTTCCTGAATATCATAAATAATTCACGATATGCTTTGAACCAGAAATATCCCGAGACACATGAAGACAAAATTCTTGAGATTCTGGGTGAAGAATTAAACATCGATACGCGCTCCTATATGCGAATCACTTTTCTGGACAGGGGCATCGGCATACCCGCAAATGAAATAGAAAATGTTGTGAACCCATTTTATTCAAGCAAACCAAATGGTATTGGTACAGGTTTGGGTTTGAGCATCAGCCATGGCATTATAGGTGATCATGGCGGCAAGCTGAGTATCGAGAGCATAGAGGGAGAATTTACAAAAGTAACAATCGACCTTCCGTTAAGGGGGCCGGCAAGGGAGAAAGATGAAAGCTAAAATTTTGATTGTCGATGACGAAGAAAATATAAGATTCAGCATGGAAAGGCTTCTGTCGGCTAAAGGATATGAGGTTGCCACAGCCGAAGACTACGATGAAGCTCTGCTAAAAATGGATAAAACAGATTTCGATTTAATATTCGCAGATATTATTTTAAAAGGTAAGACAGGGATTGATATTCTGCAGGAGGTTGGAGAAAGAAACCTTCAATGTCCTGTAGTGATGTTCACCGGAGTACCCAACGTTGAGAATGTTTCAGATGCTGTTCGGCTGGGTGCATTTGACTATCTTCCAAAACCGGTACGACAGGATACATTGTTTCGTGTTACAGAATCGGCTTTGCGCCACAAGGCACTGGTTGATGAAAAAGAAAGATACCGCTTAAACCTTGAAGCCATTTTTAAAAGTGTTAAAGATGCAATCATTACCGTTGATAAGGAGTTATCGGTTGTCGAAATTAATGACGCTGCCGGAAATATATGCGAAATTTTTCGTAATGAAGCCATCGGCAGGAATTTTAATACACTAACAAAAGGATGTAGTGGAGAATGCATCGAGATCCTTAAAGAAACGATAAAGAAAAAACAGTCTGTAGAAATTCGTCGTCTTGAATGCCGTCGCAAACAACGACCGAAGCAGGTTGTAACCCTGACCGCATATCCCCTTTTGAACCATCGTGGTATATTTTCCGGTGGAATTTTGGTTGTCAGAGATGAAACGCGCCTGGATGATCTTGAGAGAAATTTGCGGGAACGTCACCAGTTTCACAATATTATAGGCAAGAGCAAAAAGATGCAGGAAATTTACTCTCTCATTGAGGAACTGGCCGATGTGCAGACTACTGTTCTGATTACAGGGGAAACAGGAACAGGTAAAGAACTGGTTGCCGAGGCGCTCCATTATAGAGGAATACGCCGCAATAAACCTCTTGTAAAGGCTAACTGTTCAGCCCTGTCGGAAAACCTGCTTGAAAGTGAACTTTTTGGACATGTAAGGGGTGCATTCACCGGCGCTGTTAGAGATAAAATCGGCCTGCTCCAAAGAGCCAACAGTGGAACCATTCTCTTGGACGAAATCAGTGAAATTTCGCCGAGAATGCAACTGCGCCTGTTAAGAGTCACTCAGGAAATGGAATTTGAACGTGTGGGAGATTCGATCCAGGTTAAAGTGGATGTGAGAGTTGTTGCTGCTACAAACAAAGATCTGCGGGAAGAAGTAAGACTTGGCAGATTCCGTGAAGACCTTTTTTATCGATTAAAAATAGTGGAATTGAACCTGCCGCCGCTCAGGAATCGACGACAGGACATACCACTTTTGGTAGCTCATTTTATAAAGAAGTTCAACAGAAAGTTCAATAAAGAGATTACAACGATTTCACAAGATACACAGAAAATATTTATGGAATATTCCTGGCCTGGAAATGTCAGGGAACTGGAGCATGTATTGGAACATTCATTCATAGTTTGTAATCAAAGCATCATTACTCCTGATCACTTGCCGCCGGATCTTAAAGTTTCCCGATCCGAAGGGGAAAAGGGCGATTATCATCAGGCTATCCTCAAAGCGCTGGAGAAGACTCGCTGGAACAAGACCGAGGCAGCCCGTCTTCTGGGGATAAGTCGTCAGAGCTTATACCGGAAGATAAAAGAATACAAGATCATGGAGGATTGATGGCGTCGTAAAAAGTCTCATCTACTGCGTTGTAGCGGTTTTTCAGGAACTCGACATACTATATGTATAGTCTCCTCCCTGAAAAACCACTACGCCTTGTATATGAGCCTTTTTACTTAGCCATCCGGCGCTTATTCAAAGACTTTTTACGAAGTCATCAAGATTGATGAATTCGTAAAAAGCTGTTATGCCGCTTTGCCGCACTGTAGCCAAAAATAACTTGTCTATCATATCGAAAGGTTACAGATTGTCTGGACTCCGGTTTTCACCGGAGTGACGACTTTTTATGAGACCATCAGGATTGATTGTCCTGACCAAAAAATGTTACAATTTGTAACATGAGTTAATAACTCTAAGAATATATTGCTTTATATGACTTTTTGAATTCCTGATGCTTTTTTTTCAATAATGCGTTTTCTCAGGTATATCTTGTCTATTATATTGTTATTACTTCAAAATAACTCTCATCTCCCAAATACTCAAACGAAATGTTACATTCTGTAACATGTAAACTGTAAAAATCCCTTCTGAACTTCTTTTTATTTTTCTTTTTTATCCCATAACCATCTTTTATCATTATAGAAAACATATTTAAATTCACCTTTTACATTTCCGGCATGGTTTTTGATTATAGATAAGTATGGGGCAGAGTTTGAACTTCGAAAAGGAGGATGGAATGGTTGAGATAACAGAATCGGCTACAAAAAAGATAGCGGAGTATTTTAACGGAAAGGAAGTTTCCGCCATACGGATCTTTTTGAACGAAGGTGGTTGAGGTGGTCCTTCTCTGGCAATGGCTCTGGATGAGCCAAAAGATAGTGATGAGGTTTACGAAATTGAAGGATACAAATATATTGCGAATAAGGATTTCATGGAAAAAGCAAAACCTGTAAAAATTGATTTTACATCTTATGGCTTTAAGCTTTCCAGCAATATAGATTTTAGTTCAAGCTGCTCAAGCTGCTCTACAACAGGTTCCTGCTGCAGCTAGAAAATAGAGTCATTTAATTTTGATGAATTCGTAAAAAGTCCCAATTCCGTCACTCCGGCGAAAGCCGGAGTCCAGAAGCTATTGAAATGACTTGATTCCGGCTTCCGCCGGAATGACGGAAAGAGGTATTTTCCGACTTTTTACGAGTCTGTCAAGTGTCGGAAAATGGACAAAAGACAACAAAAAGGTAAAGATATATTCATACCGGTTGGAATTGACAATTTCAACTCAGAGATCAAGGAGGCGAAGAGGCCTGTTCTGCTGGCATATATTGTTCCAGGCTTTGAATATCAGGATCAGTTGAAGGTCCTTGAAAGTGTATCGCGAAGGTATTTTGGAGATTCATTGAAGGTGTGTTTGCTTAATAAAGATTTTGTCACGGCAAGGGCGTATCGGAGTCTTGCAATTGGAGAAACCCCCGAATTTATAGTTTTTTAAAGGGAAATGTAAGGGAAAGGATGACGGGAAGAGTTGATGAAGAGACATTATATTCGTTTTTATCAGAAACACTTTCAAAAATTCAGGATGTAAAAAGAATGTTCCTTAATAAGGGTGCATTACCAGTTTGTTAATAGCTTTCCAAGACTTTCTGGTTTCTGGTTTCAGTGTTCAGGTGTCAGCTAATTCGTTTCTTACTACTGACACCCGACACCCGATTGTGAGGTTTTCGCTCAAAATAAATAATTTAATGGGAGAGAATCATTTTAACAAATCGGTAATGCTCCTCATAATTCACAGGAGAATGAAGTGAAGTATGATGGAAAGGATAAGATAAATGGCAAAGACAGACCTGATTCTCTATAAAAAAGATTATGATGACTTTGAAGCAAAGATTTGTGGAGTAATTGAATCTGTGGTTTCAAAGGAAAAAACAGCTATATTCCGTTCAATTGAAGGTATGGTCGAAAGCATTTTGCATCTGACAAATTATCCTGAAATTGCCGTTCTTATAATAAAAAACAGGGAGGAGCTCCTCCAACTTTATTCGAGTTTAAATGTGCTTCGCAAAGCTCAAATGTTGCTAATTCTTCCTGACAGGAATCCCGAAACAATCAAGCTCGGATATAAATTAAA
>JAUWMJ010000235.1 GCA_030613225.1 Desulfobacterales bacterium | reverse complement strand
GTCGTAATATCCTAAGTTCAAATTTCTATAGATAAATTGAGACAAAAGTAATGAATTCAGAACAAGATCTCTCTTCAAATATCTCCTGCACTAAAAGGCCTTATCTAACTCTAAACTCCGAATATCAAGAACTTCTGGAGAGGGCTCCGTTTCATTCTTTTGAGTCAATATGGGAATTTTCAAACGGTGAAACCATTAAACAAATTAAAGCAAGATCTGTAATTCGATTCGAAATTCGACATCATGATATAAAACGAACTTTCTACATAAAGCGTCATAACTCCGAATTTATTAGTTTATCAAGACTGTTGTCACGAATTTTTCCAAGACGCAGTCTTTCTCAAGGCAGATTGGAATTTGAAAATATATGCGATTTTCGAAAATACAATCTCCCGACCGTCGTACCGGTAGCTGCTGGAGAGAAATTCTCCCATTTTTTCTGGGTAAAATCTTTTATTATTACCGAAGATTTCTCTCCTTTTATTTCTCTGGAATCTCTGCTTGAAAATCGACCGCAATTTTTATCGGGTCCAAAAGGTAATAATAGAAAGCGGATTTTGCTAAAAGAGGTAGCTGTTTTAGCGCGAAGAATGCATCAAAATGGATTCAATCACCGAGACTTCAATGCAACCCATATTCTTCTTAATTATACTAATGGATCTGATATTCCCCAAATTGCCCTTTTTGATTTTCAACGTGTTGAAAAAAGAAAGTATTTCAGATTTCGATGGAAAATAAAAAGTATTGCGAGGCTTAATTATACTTTACCGGATGAAATTTTTAATATAAAGGATAAAGCTTATATTCTTCTATCCTATAAAGATAAAAAAAGGTTTAATTTCATAGACCGCATGCAATGGTTCTGGATCGAAAGGAAAACAGCTAAAATAAAAAGGCACACTGAAAAGATGATCGATAGAAAGGTGGAAAGAGTGAAAAAGGGGCTTCTGGAAAAGTAGTAAATATATGAACATAATAGCCATTATCAGTCGAGATCTGAAAAAAGGAAGTACGAAATACCGCCTCGTACAATATTTGGATTTTTAAGTAAAAAAGAAATTAATATAGAATTTATAACCGCACTGAATTATCCAGAAGGTTGAATATATCAGTTTCAGCGGTAAGCGTATCGGTCAAGAGGTGAGAAAAGATTGTCAATAATAATAGCATTTCATTGTTTGAATTATTTAAACGATAAAATAAAAGGATGTCCCTAAACAAACACCCACCTGTATAGACAACGGTCAACTGATGTGCGAACGGCCATCGGTGTATGAGCTGTATTGGCAGTTAGGACGTTATAGGTATACTCTGATCACATCGATGGTCATTTTTGTGATGTTTATACGTAAGATTCTATGAACATTGAAACCCGAACTTTTTATGAAGAGGCGGCATCATGGGTGACAAAAACCAATTATGGTATGTCCAAAATCATATTGAGGAATTTGACGGACCGTATTTAGAAATAGGTTCTAAAAATTATGGCAGCACTCAAAATGTACGCTCATTATTTTCATCTAAAGAAACATATATAGGAATTGATATGAGCGAAGGCGACGGGGTAGATTTGGTATTGGATCTTACAGATAATTTCAATGAAATTGACAAGCAGCTTAATGGCGAAAGATTTGGAACAATATTTTGCTTTAGCGTTATGGAGCATTGCGAACAACCATTTAAGATGGCAGAAAATTTAACTCGTTTACTCAATACTAATGGCAAGCTTTGTATATCCGTACCCTTTTCCTGGAAGTTCCATGGATATCCATCTGATTATTGGAGATTTACCCACGAGGGGATAAAAAAACTATTTCCCAAACTATATTTCGATCTTGAAAAAGGATTAGTATCAACGGCTCGTTTTAAAGATTTTTACCCATTAGATGAAGATCTTGGCAAAGTTTCTTTTAGTTGCAAAAATCACTGGGTAAAAGGTCATTACTTACGTGGCGTTACAGTAAAAGCGCTTCGCTTAATATCAAAATTGGGCCTGTTTAAATGGATCGCTGGATATAGATATGTAATGCCTCCGACATTGATTACAATGATTGGTGTTTTGAAGTAAAAAGAATGATTATGTCCCAAAGTTGCCCCCTTTGCAAAAATACGGAAAAAGAGTTCTTTGTGCGGGCATATGACCGAATGGTCCCCCGGCAAGAGAATTTCAACTATGTGCGTTGCGGTTCCTGTTCCTTGGTTTATCTGGATCCGATTCCAGGTAATATGGAAAAATACTATCCAGATAACTATAGTCCTTATAGCATTTCCCCCAAAAAGAAAAAAAAATCAGCAATTACCCGGCTCGCTATACGATATCATTTCTCAGTGGACAAGCCTGATGGTGGGATTCTCATACGCTTTCTATTCTCACAACTTTCCCATCTTGTTATGAAAAGAGCTCTCTCTCCTTTTGGCAAAAATCGCTTACTCGATATAGGCTGTGGTGCTGGAAACTTTCTGTATCGACATCAACAACTAGGTTGGCATGTTCGGGGCATAGATTTTAGCCAAAAAGCCTGTGAGACATGTCAACAGCAAGGGCTAAAGGTCCATCATGGAGATGTTTTTTCCGCTGATTATGACGGTAATTCGTTTGATGTCATCACCCTTCGCCAGGTTATCGAACATGTCCCCGAACCGGTTAGGGTCTTAAGGAGGGCGGCTGAGTTTCTGGCACCAGACGGAAAAATTCTTGTCAGCACTCCCAACGTGGAAAGCCTTGGTATCTTGTTTTTTGGTAACTGTTGGTATCCCCTTGACGCACCTCGTCATCTTGTGCTGTTTTCACCAAAAACCATACGCCGGTTAGCCGAGATGGCAGGGTTAAGTGTAAACCGCATTTCCATGTTGATCCAGCCGCGCTATTTCAGCAAGAGTTTGCAATATCTGATGGGACAGGGACGAATTTTGCCGGAAAATTTCGTGGAACGAAAACAAGTTTTTGCGAGAGAAAAGAAGAAAAAAAGAAAGTGGATACGCTATGTTGCTTCTCCCTTGACGCGTATTGGTTCCTGGTTTGGCAAGGGGGAGGGCATGGAAGTGGAAATGGTTAAGAAAACTTGATTAATCCCGAATTTTGCAAGTCGTTCTGGAGAAGACAGATATGAGGAACGCCTTTTGTCACTAAACGATGCGAATTGCTTTTTTAATTAAAAAGTTTGAGACTCCCAGTAGCCGTTACCGTATCCTACAATATATTCCTTATCTCCAAGAGATGGGACATGATTGCACGGTTCTAAGGATTCCTCCAAGATTTCATACACGGTTTTTTGCCTTCCGGAAGATGTCCGATTTTGCTCTCGTGGTATTACAAAAAAAATTACTTAACCCTCTTGAATTTTGGTTTCTACGCCGATACAGCAAATCCCTCATATATGACTTTGACGACGCGATAATGTACAGGGACTCACAGCATATAAACCCGGATTCCCAGCAGAGACGGCAGCGGTTTAATCGTACTGTGCACAATGCCGATTGGGTAATAGCCGGTAACCAATACCTGAGGGAAAAGGTCCCTCACAGCCGGGTTAGTATTATACCAACCCCTATTGACATGCAACGTTATCATGCCAAAATTTATCGAAATGAAGAAAAGGTGGTAACTCTGGGCTGGATCGGAAGCAAGAGCACCCTGGCGTATCTTCTGGATTTAAAAGGGGTGCTGGAAGAAATTGGTCGAAACTTTATTAATGTTCAACTCAAAATCGTATGTGACACTTTTTTTGATTGCCGGCATTTGAGTGTAATCAAAAAGCCCTGGAGATACGAGGAAGAGATCGAAGACCTTCACAGCTTTGATATAGGACTTATGCCACTGTCAGATGATCCTTGGAGTCGCGGCAAATGTGCTTTTAAGCTTTTACAGTACTTGGCTGTGGGAGTGCCGGTTGTGGCCTCACCGGTAGGGATGAACAGTGAAATTGTGCATAACCACAAAAATGGTTTTTTAGCACTGAATGAACATGAGTGGTTAAAATGGCTGAAACTCCTCATACAGGAGCCGGACCTGCGAAGACGACTCGGACAAGAGGGGCGGGAACTGGTAAAGGCAGACTATGCCTTACACCTGCACAGCCATAGAATGGGACATCTGTTTTCCCGTTATGAAAACAATATGTTTGGCAAATAAAAAATGGTAGATATTTCCAAATTTGATATTCAGGAGTTTGCTGTGCTATTGAGCCCCACGTTTCTTCAAACTATAGAGATATAGCCGACAAAGATCTTGCATTGTAGTAAAAAAGTTAAATCATAGGCCAAAAAAATGCCTCAATTATCAGACACCTCATGAAATTATTTACGGTGCTATTCATGGTGCACTTGCAATTTGAATTCACCATACATTAAAATCAAAGATGAAAGAATTGCACCTTCAAGGAATTCCAAATTTAATTTGGCTTTAGCGAGCTGCGTTTACAAATATAAGAACCCCTATATCATTGCATGAGGATAAAAAGGGCAGGAATGATATCTAAAGACTATAAAGCAAAGTCACTCAAAAGAGATCTCAATTATTTCCAATTGACCACAAGCTCCGGCCGATACTCCGGCATCTGTCTCAAAAAAAACCAAGCGATGATACCTAAACTGTTTATCGCCTCACCTATAGATTTTCTTTATGGGAATCAGGTTGAACTGCTAAAAGACGACCATAATTCCGTGCTGGTTATTAAGTATAGGGATACCTGCATAAAATATAATAGACGACGCAGTTTAAGGCATGCATTAAAAGCATGGATAGGATATAGTAGGGGCAGAAAAAGCTTTCACCATGCTCTATCCATGACAGATCGTTTTGTTGCCACACCTGATCCTTTTTGCTACCTGGAAGGCAAGATGGGAGATTCTTTTTATATAAGTCGCTTTATATCTTTTTCCACAAATGTAGTGGATTACCTGCGCAAAGCACCTTTTGAAAAGCAACAGGTCTGTCGAAAACAGCTCGCCGTTTTCCTAAATAAAGCCTTCCGGCGTTATGTGTATCACAAGGATCTTAAAGGATCAAATATTCTAATCACTGATTCGAACATTAAACTGCAGTTCCATCTTATTGATTCAGAGGATGTTGCAATCTCCAGAAATATTTCATCCCTGCTGCTTAAAAAGTCACTATTGAGAATCACGCGTTCATTAGTTGAATTTTTCGATCGAAAGAATCTGGTAGAATTTGTAGATGCCTGTGTTTTCAACCTGTCTGCTTCTGATAAGATTGGGATCCAACGCGAAGTTGTAGATAAGGCAATATTGATTCAGAAAAGGATGCAGCTGCAGGCTGATTCCGGTCAATAAAATTCGCAGCCACTATTTACCGATTGATCATTCCAGTAACTCTGATTTACCTGTATATAATAGCTTATCCCTTCAGTTAAGCCGACAGCATAGGATAGTAATTAATTTAAATATATGAAGTTCAACAGTGGATTAATATGCTGGTGGTTTTCCCCCTTTGCATTATTACTAATAGCCGTTTTAGGGTTCGTCTTTGAACTCTCCGGATCAAAATCCTTTGCTCTAATTTTGAAAAACGATTGTAAACCTCATTATATGAATTGAAAAAGCGAAGGCGATCCTGACGTGTTACATATTTTGGAAAAATCATATTTATTTGTATAAGATTTTTTTCAATTAGCCAGCGTGGAATTCGTTTAAAACAGTA
>JAUWMJ010000336.1 GCA_030613225.1 Desulfobacterales bacterium | reverse complement strand
CAGGAGAAATTTAGATGACGGATTTCAAATACCAGGAGATATTTCCCATTGGGGAAGATACAACCGAATATCGCCTGTTGACTCAAGAACATGTTTCATCAAAATCATTTGAAGACAGCGAAATTTTAAAAATAGCTCCTGAGGGACTTGAGCTTCTCGCAGAACAGGCTTTCCAGGATGTATCCCATTTGCTGAGGCCTTCTCATTTAAAGCTGCTGGCAAAAATTTTGGATGACCCTGAAAGTTCCGAAAATGACAGATATGTAGCGCTTGAGATGTTGAAAAACGCTGTTATATCAGCAAAGGGTGAGTTTCCCATGTGCCAGGACACAGGAACTGCCGTTGTAATAGGGAAAAAAGGGCAGCAGGTGTGGACCGGCTTTTTAGATGAAGAAGCAATTTCAAAGGGGATTTTTAATGCTTATACAAAGAATAATCTTCGGTATTCTCAAAATGCACCCCTGACAATGTATGATGAAAAAAACACGGGGTGTAATCTGCCTGCCCAGATCGAGCTGTACGCAACACAAGGTGATGATTACAAATTCCTCTTTATCGCAAAAGGTGGAGGGTCGGCCAACAAGACCGGTTTATACCAGGAAACAAAGGCTACACTTACCCCGGAAAACCTTGTGAATTTCATGAAAGAAAAAATGAAAACCCTTGGCACGGCAGCGTGTCCTCCATATCATCTTGCGTTTGTTGTGGGCGGGACTTCGGCAGAAGCAAATTTAAAGACGGTGAAACTGGCCAGCGCCGGATATCTGGATAATCTTCCCACAAAAGGTAGCGAATCTGGGCATGCATTCAGAGACAGGGGCCTTGAAAATGAAATCTTCAAAATTTCGCAACAGCTTGGAATCGGCGCACAGTTCGGCGGAAAATATTTTTGTCTTGATACGCGGGTGATACGCCTTCCCAGGCACGGCGCTTCCTGTCCTATAGGCATAGGTGTAAGCTGCAGCGCAGACCGGAACATAAAGGCCAAAATAACCAAAGAAGGTATTTACCTGGAAAAACTTGAAACAGACCCTGCAAAATATCTGCCGGAATCTGAAGAAGCCGGCGACAATGCTGTTCATATTGATTTAAACAAGCCCATGGATGAAATCCGGGCTGACCTTAGCAGGTATCCGGTGGCCACACGCCTTTTGCTGTCAGGAAAGATCGTTGTGGCACGGGATATCGCCCATGCCAAACTAAAAGAGCGCCTGGACAGAGGAGAAGGACTGCCTCAATATATTAAAGATCACATCATCTATTATGCCGGCCCGGCAAAAACTCCCAAAGGATATGCTTCCGGTTCGTTTGGCCCGACAACAGCAGGGCGTATGGATCCATATGTACCGATTTTCCAGGAGCAGGGCGGCTCCATGGTCATGCTGGCTAAAGGAAACCGTTCAAAAATTGTTACTCAATCATGTGAAAAATACGGAGGATTTTACCTTGGCTCCATAGGAGGGCCTGCTGCAAGACTGGGCAAAGAGTGCATTACAAATGTTGAAACCATTGAATATTCCGAACTGGGCATGGAAGCCATATTTATGATTACTGTAAAAGATTTTCCCGCATTTATCCTTGTGGATGATAAGGGGAACGATTTTTTTAAAAATTTACTATAATACAACTTTTTTCTTTACAAAACAAATCTATTGCAATATTAAAATTCCTTTAGTTCTATAAATCGCATTAAGACAATCAGGTTTTAAGCCGCTTTGAACTAACTCGCCAATATCCCAACTTAAAAAACTTAGAGCGTTAGATCGCATGAATACTCATTTGAGCTTATTTTTAAAAGGCTTAAATAATATATAAAATCAAATAATAAGGAGCAGTCCAATGGCAAAAAAAATGAAAACAATCGATGGAAATACAGCAGCGGCTCATGTGGGATATGCAATGAGTGATGCTGCCGCCATTTATCCGATCACCCCTTCTTCAGGTATGGGAGAGATGTGCGATGAATGGGCAGCCGATGGCCTTAAAAACATATTCGGCCAGACCATGACGGTACGCCAGCTTCAGTCAGAAGCCGGAGCTGCAGCAGCCGTGCACGGCAGTCTTGCTGCAGGAGCCTTAACCACTACATTTACAGCTTCCCAGGGTCTTCTTCTGATGATTCCGAACATGTACAAGATATCAGGAGAAGTCCTGCCCGCTGTTTTTCATGTAACAGCCCGGTCGGTTGCAGGGCATGCACTTTCTATTTTCGGCGATCACCAGGATGTAATGGCGGTTCGCCAGACAGGTTTTGCGCAAATCGCATCAGCTTCCGTGCAGGAAATAATGGATCTGGGATTGGTGACACACCTTTCTGCAATTGAAGCCAGCCTTCCTTTTATACATTTCTTTGATGGATTTCGTTCATCCCACGAAATTCAAAAAGTCGAAATTATAGAATATGATGACATGGCAAAACTGGTAAACTGGGATGCGGTAAAAGCATTCAGGGCCAGGGGGGTAAGTCCGGAAAGACCGGAACTCAGAGGCACGGCCCAGAATCCCGATATCTACTTCCAGGGAATAGAAGCATCAAATCCTTATTTTTTAAAGGTTCCGGGGATTGTTGAAAATGTCATGAAAAAGGTCGGTGATTTGACCGGTCGTAAATATAACCTTTTTGATTATGTGGGTGCGCCTGATGCACAAAATATTATCATTTCAATGGCTTCATCATGTGAAACCATTGAAGAGGTTGTAAATTATATGGCCCGACAGGGTGAGAAGGTAGGGCTGGTAAAGGTACGTTTGTACCGCCCTTTTTCTGCTGAGCATCTTTTTAAAGCAATTCCTTCAACGGCAAAACGTATTACAGTCCTTGACAGGACAAAAGAAAGAGGAGCACCCGGCGACCCTCTGTATCTGGATGTATGTACGGCTTATTTCGAACGCAGCGAAGTGCCCTTAATAGTTAATGGACGTTATGGCCTGAGTTCCAAGGAGTTTAACCCGGGCATGGTTAAGGCGGTTTTTGACAACTTGAGCTCAGATAAACCCAAAAACCATTTTACGGTAGGTATCAATGACGATGTGACACATACATCTTTAAAAGTAGAAGAGGGTTTTGACGTTGCTCCGGAAGGGACTGTCCAGTGTAAATTCTGGGGTCTTGGCGCGGACGGAACCGTTGGGGCCAATAAGAGCGCTATTAAGATTATAGGCGACCATACCGATATGTATGCCCAGGGTTATTTTGCCTATGACTCCAAGAAATCAGGTGGTGTTACCATTTCCCATCTTAGATTTGGTAAAACCCAGATTCAGTCAACATATCTTATTGATGCAGCAGACTATATTGCATGTCATAAATCGAGCTATGTTCATACTTACGATGTTCTCGAAGGAATCAAAGAAGGCGGAACCTTTGTACTCAATTCGCATTGGACGGCTGATGACATGGAAAAAGAACTTCCCGCTCATATGCTTCGCACCCTGGTTAAAAAGAAGATTAAATTTTATAATATAGATGCAGTTAAGATTGCATCTGAAATCGGTCTGGGCGGCAGGATCAACATGATCATGCAAACAGCCTTCTTTAAACTTGCCAATGTCATTCCGGTAGAGGACGCTATTTCTTATCTTAAAGATCAGATTAAAGAGCTGTTCGGTAAAAAGGGAGATAAGATCGTCAACATGAACTTTGCAGCAGTAGATAATACGCTGGATAATCTTGTGGAAATAAAGTATCCGGAGTCCTGGGCCGATGCCGGGGATCAGTCCGTGAGCGCAAAGGATGAGCCGGAATTTGTAACCAATGTAATGCGTCCCATTCTGGCCCAGCAGGGAGACAAGCTTCCGGTGAGCGCATTCAGGCCGGATGGCATCTTTCCTGTGGCCACCTCACAGTATGAAAAACGCGGTGTGGCAATTTTAGTTCCGAGGTGGGATATGGATAACTGCATTGAATGCAACCAGTGCGCAATGGTCTGCCCCCATGCAGCCATACGTCCGGTTATTTTAACAGATAAGGAATTG
>JAUWMJ010000029.1 GCA_030613225.1 Desulfobacterales bacterium | reverse complement strand
TTCGCCATCCCTTTCTCCGGCCGCTTACGTGAGAACCCTATAATCCATCTAATCCCCAGGGCCGTCCGCCTGGCTGGTCGTACCTCCGTTGGAACCTGATATGTCGATCCACCGACACGCCTTGACTTCACTTCAATTTTCGGCTTTATATTTTCCATCGCTTTTTCAAATATCTTGACGGGTTCTTCACTGGTTTTTTCTTCTATGATATCAAACGCATTATAGAGTATCGATTCAGCCAGACTTTTTTTACCGTCACGCATAATCGATTTAATAAATTTTGCTACCAGCTTGTTGTCATACTTTGGATCGCCCGCTACTTGTCGTTTAGGCACTTCTCTTCTTCTCGGCATATTTACACCATCCGTCTTTTTATCATTTTCATAGTACTTTGGCTTTTAAAAAGATTCAATTCCGCTGACATGTTTTGAACTGCAGAATGCTAAAGGGAATTCTAAAAGACAAGCTTTTTAATCCAAAATTCCTTAATTGACATTCGATATTCAAATATAATGCTCACTTGAATCTAAAACATTTTACTTTTTCAAGGGAATTAGTTAAATATTCGTTCTTTCCCCCTTTATTTGGGCTTTTTTGCACCATATTTCGATCTGCCCTGTCTTCGATCATCCACACCAAGTGTGTCAAGGGTACCCCTTACAACATGGTACCTTACACCAGGTAAATCCTTCACACGACCCCCCCGGACTAAAACCACCGAGTGCTCCTGGAGGTTATGCCCTATTCCCGGGATATATGCTGTAATCTCTATCCCTGTGGTTAGTCTGACCCTTGCAACTTTACGTAAAGCTGAATTAGGCTTCTTGGGTGTTGATGTATATACACGTGTACACACACCTCTTTTTTGTGGTGCCCCTTTAAGCGCTGGTGTGTTGGTTTTCTTCTTTATCCGCTTTCTGCCTTTTCTTACTAACTGGTTAATTGTCGGCATATTTTTTCCTTGTAAAACTTATTAGGCGCTTAGCGCCGTCATATCAACAATTTGTTGTCGAAGTTACCAAATCTAATTGATGATTGACGATTGTCTGAAAGAGTCACATTTTTCAAACGTTGTGTTGAAAAAATGTATAATAACTTAACTTAACGAAAAACGCTCAATTCATATAGAGAAAAATAGAAATATGTATCCTTCAAGTCTTATATTGTCAAGCTTTTTTATAATATTTATATTTTTCTTAGACACATTTTTTGTAACCGTTCACAGGTTCAGGGTTCAACGTTCAGGGTTAAGGGCAAAGAAGGTATTGAAGTCCCAAAGTCCTCGTTGAACATGGTCATTTTCCAAAGTAATTTCCAATTTAACTCTAAATTTTGGATTAGGTCAGTCGAAAATGATGTTTTTCTTATAAATAGACGTTCCATATTCAGTCCGGGAACGAAAATGGAACCTTGAACCTCTGAACCTTTGAACGCCTACTAAATCAACCTCCATCAACTGCAATGTCGCTGTATAGTGGAAATCCAGTCCCGGCAGGAATAAGTCTACCCATAATTACGTTTTCCTTAAGCCCCCTCAGGTGATCAACAGCTCCGGAAATAGAGGCATTAGTTAAGATTTTAGTAGTCTCCTGAAAAGAAGCTGCCGAGATAAAACTTTCCGTACTTAAAGATGCCTTGGTAATCCCAAGAATAAGGGGTTCGGCAACAGCGGGTTGACCTCCTTTTTCGATAACAGCCTTATTCGCTTTTTCAAACAATATCCTGTCAACCTGCTCTTCATCAACAAATTCAGTGTCTCCGGCCTCACGCACTTTAACCTGTCGCATCATCTGCCGTACTATAACTTCTATGTGCTTATCGTTTATCCGAACACCTTGCAGACGGTAAACTTCCTGAACTTCATCCACGAGATAGCGTGCCAGGGCTATCTCCCCCTTGATATTCAAAATATCTTGAGGAATTGCCGCCCCACCTATAAGAGGCTCGCCGGCCCTGACGTAGTCTCCCTCATAGACATTGATATGCTTGCCGCGAGGAATTAGATATTCTTTTTTATCACCAACATCAGCTGGTGTAATAGTAACTCTTTGCTTTCCCTTTTTCGTACCCTTTGAGATTGAAACAAAACCATCAATTTGGCTTAACACCGTAATTTCCTTGGGCTTTCGTACTTCAAAAAGCTCGGCTACTCTTGGAAGACCGCCTGTTATGTCCTTTGTCTTTGTTGTTGCTCGCGGCAGTTTAGCAATAATATCACCTGCCTTAACAGTGTCGCTTTCTTCAACCAGTAAAATTGCATCTATAGGCAGAATATAGCGCGCCATCGAAGATGATCCAGGCAATTTATCTGTTTTATTATCTTTATCCTTTATTGAAATCCTTGGACGATCTTCAGTGCTTTTTGATTCTATTATCATGCGGCTGGATTTCCCTGTTACAGGGTCAACTTTTTCCTGCATGGTTTTTCCAGGTATGATATCACCAAATTTGATCGTGCCGTCCACCTCAGTAAGAATCGGAGTTGTAAAAGGATCCCACCATGCAAGCATATCGTCGGCTTTTACTTTTTTCCCGTTTTTAATCACAATATGAGCACCGTAAATTACAGGAAAACTTTCAAGTTCTCGCCCGGTTTCACTGACAATGGTGAATTTCCCCCCTTTGCGGTTCATTACCACAACTTCATTTTCACTATTCCTGGCTACATTAAGGCCAACAAATTTTATAGTACCGTCAACCCTTGCCTTGATATCCGCCTGTTCAACCCTCCGACTGGCGGTTCCTCCAATATGAAATGTACGCATGGTTAACTGGGTCCCCGGCTCACCAATCGATTGTGCAGCCATAATTCCCACAGCCTGCCCGATTTCGACTGTTTGGCCATGAGCAAGATCTCTGCCATAGCATTTTCTGCATACGCCATGCACAGATTTGCATGTCAGCACGGATTTTATGTTAACACTCGTTATTCCTGCATCTTCAATCTTCCTGACAGCATCCTCATCAAGGTCCGCACCGGCACTGATAAGCACCTCGTCAGTAAACGGGTCAAGTATATCCTCTGCTGCAAAACGCCCCAGAATACGTTCTCCAAGGCGCTGTATAACTTCTCCTCCCTCAACAAGAGATTCAACAACAACACCTAACATGGATCCGCAATCCTCTTCGCTAACAACACAGTCCTGTGCTACATCCGCAAGCCGCCTTGTTAGATACCCCGAATTGGCTGTTTTAAGCGCTGTGTCTGCAAGACCTTTCCTGGCGCCATGTGTTGATATAAAATATTGCAGCACGGAAAGCCCTTCCCTGAAATTCGCAGTGATTGGTGTTTCTATTATTTCACCTGAAGGTTTTGCCATAAGACCTCGCATCCCTGCGAGCTGACGCATCTGATCTTTACTCCCCCTTGCACCCGAGTCTGCCATCATGTAAATGGGATTGAAACTCTCCGTAGTAACCGGTTTCCCCTCCTTGTCTAAAACGGGTTTACCATCACGGTCTGTTACAGTCGCCATTTTCATAGCATTCATCATTTCGTTGGCCACATCGTCTGTAGCCTTAGCCCATATATCGACCACTTTATTATATTTCTCACCCTGCGTAATAAGGCCCTCGATATATTGCCTGCCGATTTCTTCAACCTGATTTTCCGCCTTCTTTATAAGATCCCACTTTACAGAAGGTGTAATCATGGCATCAATTGAAATGGAAAGTCCGCCCTGTGTCGAATACTGGTAGCCGATATTTTTCAACCTGTCGGAAAGAATTACCGTAGCCTTTGGCCCGGAATTTCTGTAAACATAATCGACAAGTTCGCGAAGCGCCTTTTTATCCATTACATGATTCACTGCATCAAAGGATATCGCGGCTTTCTTTTCAATCATTTTAAAAATATGATATGCCTGATCGGCAAGAATTATTGGGCTGACCTCTCCTTTCTCAAGGGAAAAAACGCTGTCGGCATCTTCCTCTTTTGTTTTAAATACATTAATGAATTCTTCTTCTTTAAGCAAACCTGCAACACCGTCATTGTCTTTGTCCGGGCTTATTGAAAAACTTTTCACTAAATCAGTGAACTTCTCGCCGTCATTTATCCTGTCTAAGACATCTTTTGCCTCATCTTCATCAGAAACCATGATATGGAGCATATCCGCAATATAATCTTCAGGAATGATTTCCCATAAAAGGATACGTCCCACTGTTGTTTCCACTCTTTCCCCGTTTATACGAACAGATATCTGAGCATGGAGATCAACGCTGCCTGAATCGTATGCAGACCTGACTTCCTCGGCATTTGCAAACAGCTTGCCTTCACCCCTGGAACCTATAAGCCCTCTTGTCATGTAATATAGACCAAGAACAATGTCCTGACTCGGAACGATAATCGGCTTCCCGCTTGCAGGAGAGAGTATATTGTTACTCGAAAGCATCAAAACGCGTGCTTCTATCTGAGCCTCCACGGAAAGTGGCACGTGAACGGCCATCTGGTCTCCATCAAAGTCTGCATTAAAAGCCGTACATACAAGCGGGTGGAGCTGCATGGCTTTTCCTTCAATGAGAATCGGCTCAAAAGCCTGAATGCCAAGGCGGTGCAGTGTTGGCGCACGGTTTAAAAGAACAGGGTACTCCTTAACCACCTCATCCAGTATATCCCATACTTCAGGAACTTCCCGCTCCACCATCTTTTTGGCGCTCTTAACAGTGGAAACTATACCTTTTAGCTCAAGCCGGTAATAAACAAATGGCTTGAACAGCTCCAGGGCCATCTTCTTCGGCAGACCACACTGGTGTAATCTTAAATTAGGCCCCACAGTAATAACAGTACGCCCCGAATAATCGACCCTTTTTCCCAAAAGGTTCTGCCGAAAACGTCCCTGTTTCCCCTTTAAGGTATCACTTAAGGATTTCAGCGGCCGTTTATTAGTTCCTGTAATTACTCTTCCGTGTCGACCGTTATCAAACAGAACATCCACCGACTCCTGGAGCATCCTTTTTTCATTGCGGATAATAATGTCCGGAGCTTTTAAATCAATAAGACGTTTTAGCCGGTTATTTCGATTAATTACACGGCGATAAAGATCATTAAGGTCGGATGTTGCAAACCTGCCACCTTCGAGTGGTACAAGAGGACGCAGATCAGGCGGAAGAACAGGTATGACATCCATAATCGTACAGACGGGATCTATACCGCTTCGTCTGAAAGAATCTATGACCTTTAGACGTTTTGCCAGCTTTTGCCGCTTTGCCACGGATCCTGTACTGCGGATATCTGATCTGATTTCATTATATATTTCGTCAAGATTAATATCTTCCAGCATTTCCCTTACAGCTTCTGCGCCTATTCCTGCTTTAAATTCTGATCCGTACAGTTCAAGCGCCTCTCTGTATTTATCATCTGAAAGGAGTTGACAACGAGTAAGCCCGGTATCTTTTGGATCGATTACGATATAACTGTCAAAATAAAGAACTTTTTCCAAATTTTTAAGCGTCAAATCCAAAAGATTGCCAAGTTTACTGGGAAGACTTTTTAAAAACCATATATGTGAAACAGGAGTTGCCAGTTCTATATGAGCCATGCGCTCTCTTCGCACTTTGGATTGAATGACTTCTACACCGCACTTTTCGCAAATAACTCCCCTGTGTTTCATTCGCTTGTATTTGCCGCAATTGCATTCGTAATCTTTTGTTGGACCGAAAATTTTGGCACAAAAAAGGCCATCACGTTCCGGTTTGAATGTGCGATAGTTTATTGTCTCCGGCTTTTTTATTTCGCCATAGGACCATTTCCGGATCTGTTCTGCAGAAGCCAGCGAAACCCGGATAGATGAATAGCGTTTTGGGTCCGTAGGTTTTGCGAAGAAGTCGTATAGATTTTCCATATTTTTTCCTATTAAGGTTCTCTTAAAAGTAAAGAATCCACGCCCAAGGACGTGGCATCGTTTTACCCCTCGAAGGGATTGTCGGTTACAATATGTTTTAAGTGCCTAAAGTGACTAAAGTGAACTAAAGTGTCTAAAGTTAAGGAATTCTATCTTTTTTATTTCTATAAAAAGAAGGAGCAAAGCGACACCACAACTTTAGGCACTTTAGTCACTTTAAGCACTTTAGACACTTTAGTCACTCTTATTTACTCAGACAAAGCCAATTACCTCTGACCACGCCCATCGAAGATCCCGTCAAGCGGGGAAGGACGTGGTTTTAAAATTTAATCAACATGGTTATTTTTTGTTCTTAATCTTCCAGAAGCTCAATATTCAAACCCAAACTTTTTAATTCCTTTGTCATAACCCTGAAAGACTCCGGTATACCTGGTTCAAGTATATTCTGACCTTTCACAATCTTTTCATACATGCGCGTCCTTCCGGCCATGTCATCCGACTTAACCGTTAAAAATTCCTGCAGGGCATAAGCAGCGCCATAAGCTTCCATAGCCCAGACTTCCATTTCACCAAGCCTCTGACCACCGAACTGAGCTTTTCCGCCAAGAGGTTGCTGGGTTACGAGTGAGTATGGACCAATAGACCGTGCATGTATTTTATCATCCACAAGATGGTGCAGTTTCATAACATACATTGAGCCAACCGTGATTTTTTCGTCAAAGGCTTCCCCTGTGCGACCGTCATATAAAGTTGCCTGACCGGTGGTGTCTAGACCAGCTTCATCAAGCAGCGACTTGATTTCATCTTCTTTTGCGCCATCGAAAACCGGAGTGGCCATGTGAACACCATTTCTATATTTTTCGGCAAAATCACAAAGCTCGGTTTCGTCCATGAGGTTGATTATTTTATTTGTTTCCTTATCAGAAAATATTTTTATTACTTTCTCCTTAAGCTCTTTCATTTTATATTCTTCAAGCAGGTAATTAAGCTGATCACCAAGACCTTTTGCAGCGCGTCCTAAATGAATCTCGAGAATCTGTCCGACATTCATACGGGAAGGCACACCAAGAGGATTAAGAACCATATCCACAGGTGTCCCATCTTTAAAGTAAGGCAGATCTTCCTGAGGAAGAATTCTTGACACAACACCTTTGTTACCATGGCGACCAGCCATCTTGTCCCCGACGGAAAGCTTCCGCTTCATAGCCACATAGACCTTGACCATCTTAATTACGCCTGGCGGAAGGTCATCACCTTTTTCGTACCTGCTGACCTGTTGTTCATAGACCATTCTGCAAAGCTCGTGCTGGTCTCTGTATCGCTCAAGGATTTCATGGACTTTTTCCGTAATTGAAGGATCTTTCAAAACAATCCCCTCAACCTGGGCCACAGGAATCCCGGCAAGTATCTTAGAGTCTATCACAGCGCCCTTTGGAATAAGAACCTTCTTGCCCTTTTTCAAGGGAGCGTAACATTTTTGCCCGCAAAGCAAATGCTCTATCTCACCGCGAATCACATCCTCGATAACAGCGAGTTCATCATTGCGGTCTTTTTCAAGTGCGTTGATCTCCTCGTCTTCTATCATGCTTGTACGATCATCTTTTTCGACGCCACGTCTCGAAAAAACTTTAGCATCAATAACAATCCCTTTAACACCGGGCGGAACTCGCAGGGAGGTATCTTTTACATCCCCTGCTTTTTCGCCAAATATGGCACGCAACAGCTTTTCTTCGGGAGAAAGCTGGGTCTCTCCCTTTGGCGTAATCTTCCCTACCAGGACTTCGCCGGCATCAACTTCAGCGCCAAGTCTGATGATACCGCTTTCATCAAGGTCTTTTAAAGCTTCATCCCCGACATTCGGTATATCCCGTGTGATGTCTTCTTTCCCCAGTTTGGTATCTCTTGCTACAATTTCGAATTCTACAATATGAACCGATGTGAAAACACCTTCTCTTACAACCCTCTCACCAATTAAAATAGAATCCTCATAATTGTATCCGCTCCATGGCATGAAAGCTACGGTTACATTTTTTCCAAGTGCCAGCTCTCCCCTCTCTGTTGCCGGTCCGTCTGCAATTATCTCTCCTTTCTTAACCAGCTGGCCCTGTCTGACAATAGGGCGCTGGTTGAAACATGTATTTTGATTGCTTCGAATAAATTTTGAAAGGTTATAGATCGTTACATCCTTTTCTGAAGAAACTCCTGACGGATCATGCTTCAAGACAATACGGGAAGCATCCACATCCACAACCTGGGCATCTCTTTGTGCCACTACTGCGACCCCCGAATCTCTCGCCACTATACCCTCAATACCGGTACCGACCAGCGGCGCCTCACATGTCAATAAAGGAACAGCCTGTCGCTGCATGTTTGATCCCATCAGTGCCCTGTTGGCATCATCATTCTCCAGGAAAGGAATAAGAGATGCTGAGATGCTCACAAGCTGATTGGGAGATATATCCATAAGTTCTATATCATCACGATTAACCATCATGAACTCACCTGCCACACGTGACGTAACAAGCGGATTAACATATTCATCCTTTTCATTTACAGGAGCATTCGCCTGAGCAATAGGGTGTTCTCTTTCTTCAAATGCATCAAAGAACTTGACTTCTTTTGAAAGGGTTGCGTTTTCGACAACCCTGTATGGTGTTTCGATAAACCCGAAATTATTAACCCTTGCATAAGTGCTCAGGGATACAATAAGCCCGATGTTCGGTCCTTCAGGAGTTTCGATAGGGCAAATCCGGCCGTAATGGGACGGATGTACGTCCCTTACTTCAAATCCGGCGCGTTCACGGGTAAGCCCGCCAGGCCCAAGCGCACTAAGCCGCCTTTTGTGAGTCGTCTCTGAAAGTGGGTTTGTCTGATCCATGAACTGTGACAGCTGGCTGGTCCCAAAAAACTCTTTAACTACAGCAGAAACCGGTTTTGGATTAATGAGGTCATGCGGCATAAGTGCATCGACTTCCTGAAGGCTCATCCGTTCTTTGATGGCCCGTTCCATACGAACCAGTCCTATACGATACTGGTTTTCAAGAAGCTCTCCCACAGCTCTGACACGCCGGTTGCCAAGATGATCGATATCATCAACAGTTCCCTGGATATCTTTTAGAGATATAAGGGCTTTGGCCGTAAGAAGTATATCTTCTTTCCTTAGAGTTCTGAGATTAATCGGAGTTTTAATGCCAAGGCGCTGGTTGATTTTCAGACGGCCGACATATGAAAGGTCATAATAGGTTGTCCTGAAAAACAGGTTGTCAATAAAAGCCTGGGCCACTTCCGGTGTTGCAGGGTTTCCCGGCCTGAGTCTCCTGTATATTTCAATAATGGCTTCTTCTTTGGTTTCAACCTTATCGAGCACCAGGGTCTTGCAAATGGAGTCACTGGTTGACACCATGTCAATAAACAGCACTTCAAATTCTGAAATACCGGTATCTTTTAATTTCACAAGTATTTCATCATCAATGCTTTCATTGGCCTTGATAATGGGCATTCCACTTTCAGGATCGATAATTGTATAGGCAACAACCTTATCTATAATATCAGACTCCGTTATCCGGATCATTTTGGCCTTTGTGGCCTGAAGTCTTTTAATTGCCTTCTGTGTAATTATCCGACCTTTCTTCACAAGGATATCGCCGGTTTCCGGATCTTTAATATCCTTGCCGCCGGCACGCTGCCCCTTAATGAGATCGGCATCAAACTGTTTATAAATGCTCTTGCCGCTAAGAATAATCTTTTCAGTTTTATAAAAAAAGGAAAGAATATCTTCAACGCTGTAACCAAAAGCTTTAAATAAAATCGTAACCGGAAACTTACGTCTTCTGTCGATCCTGATATGCACAATATCCTTTGGATCTATTTCCATGTCGATCCATGAACCACGAACAGGGATAATTCTGGAGCTGTAAATAATTTTACCGCTTGAATGTGACTTCCCCTTGTCATGATCGAAAAAAACGCCGGATGAGCGATGGAGCTGGCTGACTACGACCCTCTCTGTCCCGTTTATGATAAATGTACCTTTTTCCGTCATTAAGGGAATTGTGCCGAAATAAATCTCCTGCTCTTTAATATCGCGAATATTTGAAACTCCTGTTTCACTGTCTATATCATATACGACCAGCCTGACGGTAATGCGCAGAGGAATTTCATAGCTCATCCCCCTGTGAATACATTCTTCCACACTGTGCTTCACCTCTGAAAATCTGTATGAAACAAATTCAAGGGAAGCACTTCCGGTAAAATCCTTAATAGGAAATACGGACTTATAAACGGCCTGCAAACCGATATCCTCACGTTTCTCAGGTGGAACATCCATTTGTAAAAGCCGTTTAAATGATTCCCTCTGCATTCCGATAAGGTCAGGAATTTCGATGGTTTTCTTTATCCTGCCAAAGTTTTTTCTTATACGTTTAATTGCCAAAGACCTTTTGGACATTGCTTCTCCCGGAAATTGATGAATTCGTAAAAAATCGAATTCATCAGGTTTTATTCCCGCCTGAGGCGGGATTAAGTTATAGGTTTTAGGTTAATGTAATTGTCTGTTTTATCAAACACTTAAAACTTAATACCTAAAACCTAAAACGTTTCGTAAAAGTGATTTTTTAACTTTTTACGAAATAATTAAACAGTAAAATTATGAAAAAATTGTCTGCTTTCACAATATTTTTTTCGGTTTTCTTTGTCTGTTTTACCACATATGGATTCTGTGAAAAAAACAAAGAGGCAATAGAATATAAACAAAACGGCCATATTAACTGGACAACAGGAATTGTTCAGGCAAAAGGTGTCGGAACTCCTTTAAAAAAGAGTTCCGGCGATCCATCTGTTGCAAGCATGAAAATCCTGTCGGATTCAAAGAATAACGCCAGGCACAACATGCTGAAAATTATACAAAGTGTCAGGATCAATTCAGTAAAAAGGGCAGAAAATTATGCAACAATAAATGAATCAGTCGCAAAACAACTCGAAGAGATAATTTACAAGGCCCGTGAAAATGAGAAAATGAGAAAATATATGTCAGATGGAACCGTTGAGGTTTATTTGCAATTGAGTTTGTATGGAGGCTTTGCCCAGCTTTTTCTTCCCCAGGAAATAAAACAGATAGAATCGATTAAGCAGGTGGCCATCGGGGGAGGGAATTCTTCTTCGCAACCATCCAAGACATCCGATTTAAAAAATTACACCGGTCTGGTGGTTGATACCACGGGCATATCCGTAAATCCTGCCATGGCACCCAGGCTGCTGGATGAAGACGGTAAGGAGGTATATGGCGCAGCATTTGCCAGTCGGGAATTTGCCGTACAAAAAGGTATGAGCGGTTATTCAAAGGATTTTAAAACCGCAAAAACCAGTCCCAGGGTGGGAAACAATCCATTATCAGTCAAAGGGTTAAGAACCACAGGCCCTGGGAACTGCGATATTGTAATCAGTAACGCGGACGCTTCCATCCTTCGAAACTCTTCCGAACATCTCGCATTTCTGAAAAAATGCCGGGTTATTATTGTTCTAAAGTAAACCTGCAACGCAACGAGACCCGCCTGTACTGGACTCATCAGATTAAAAATCGAATAATACCGTTGACCGAAAAGATTTACCACGAAGTTGAACCCAGCTGCAAGCCGGGTTAATACCTGTAATTATCCGGCTTAAACGGCCCATTTACCGGCACACCTAGGTAATCTGCCTGAAATTGATTCAGCTTTGTAAGCTTTACTCCAAGTTTGCCAAGATGCAGCCTGGCTACTTCCTCATCAAGTTCCTTGGGGAGAGTGTAAACTTTTAGTTCATGCTTCTTTGCTGCGAACTGCAATTGTGCCAGGCATTGATTGGTGAAACTGTTACTCATAACAAAACTGGGGTGCCCTGTTGCACAGCCCAGGTTTACCAGCCTTCCTTCAGCCAGAATGATCAGAGAGCGCCCTGATTTAAGTATCCACCTGTCAACCTGGGGTTTAATCGTCTCTTTTGTACACTCCGAATTGTCGGTCAGATACGCCATCTCAATTTCATTGTCAAAATGACCGATATTGCAGATGATCGCTTCGTTTTTCATTTTTTCCATGTGTTTTCCGGTGATCACATGGTAACACCCTGTGGCGGTAACAAAAATGTCCCCGATGGGAGCCGCATCTTCCATGGTTATTACTTCAAAACCCTCCATAGATGCCTGAAGAGCACATATTGGATCAATTTCCGTAATTAAAACCCGCGCTCCGAATCCCCGCATTGACTGGGCACACCCTTTTCCGACATCACCATAACCGCCGATCACTACCACCTTACCGGCAATCATAATATCCGTAGCACGTTTAAGACCATCAGCAAGTGATTCCCGGCATCCATAAAGATTATCGAACTTTGATTTTGTTACCGAGTCATTCACGTTGATGGCAGGAAAGAGAAGTTCCCCGCTCTTTGCCAGGTGGTAAAGCCTGTGAACGCCGGTGGTGGTCTCCTCTGAAACACCGCGAATGTTTGATGCAATAGTAGTCCAGATTTTTGGATCGCGTTCGTAACTTACTTTAAGGCGCTCTATAAGACATTTCATGTCAATGCTGTCGTAGTGCTTTTCGAGTAATGCCGGGTCTTTTTCAACAGCCGCTCCCTGGTGAACGTAGAGAGTTGCATCACCACCGTCATCTACAATAAGATCCGGGCCGGTGCCGTCGGGCCATGTCAAAGCCTGTTCCGTACACCACCAGAATTCCTCAAGGGTTTCTCCTTTCCAGGCATAGACAGCGGCCAGACCTGCTTTTGCAACTGCAGCGGCAGCGTGGTCCTGTGTTGAAAAGATATTACACGTGGCCCAGCGAATATCTGCACCAAGCTCTTTTAGTGTTTTGATAAGCATGGCAGTCTGGATGGTCATGTGAAGACTTCCCATAACTTTCATCCCCTTGAGCGGTTTTTCAGGCCCGTATTT
>JAUWMJ010000340.1 GCA_030613225.1 Desulfobacterales bacterium | reverse complement strand
CAAAGAATCCTGAGTACAATGGATCAATAGAACAGGAATCGGTGAAACCTGATCTATGAATTCACCGGGACTGTGAGAATCTGTAACTGCAAGAAAAGAGATTAGCCGTATCTGTATGGGAAGGCAGGGTATATTTCCGATCTTTTTCCGAACAGTTGAGACCATATTATCCTGCGCCTCTTCTCTGTAAGAATAAAAAGCTCCTTCAACAACGATTGCGCATATTTTTGGAAAATCATTTTTTGCCATAGCTACAATGGCATTAGCTCCGCCAGGACTTTGACCAAAGACAAACACATTGTCGTGATCAATATCTGGTTTTGACATTATATACTCAATCGCAGCAACGGAATCTTCATAAATTCCTGATCGAGAAGGAACACCCTCAGCCCGCCCATACCCTCGATAATCGAAGGTAAAGACATTGAAGTTTTTCGATGGGAACCAGTAAATTTGCTTGAAATAATATGTCAAATTTGCAAAATTACCGTGAAAATGTATTACTGTCCCGACATCATCTCCCACAGCCGGAATAAACCAGCCGTGCAACATAGTGCCATCTTTACTTTTGAAAAACACCTCTTCGTATCGAAGGCTATATTGATCAGGCGTTTCATAGAGGGTTTGATTGGGCTTGTAAAAACTGCTGTTAAAACAGCCGGAAAGAAGTGGTAGTGTCATCACACAGATGAACACTAAAAGGATATTTTTACTATTCATGGCCAGTATTAATAAGGGTTAAAAGCAGCCTTGGCCCCATATTTTTACTATATTCCCGCAAAGATTTTGCTGAAAAATTTCACAAATGGCCAAATTGCTCCACCCAGAATGGATACCCCTGTAACCCGCCCGAATATTATCAATCCGATGAGGATAAAAGGACCATAGCGCTCCAGAAAATAAATTATCTCTCTGCAGTTGTCTGGCAAAAGCCCGGATAATATTTTTGAGCCATCCAGAGGGGCAATCGGAAGGATGTTGAAAATAGCCAGGGCCAGATTAATTTGCAAGCTCATAAAAACCATAAATATTAGCAAACCCATAACCGAATGCTGGTCAGGCGCTTCTGCCATTGCAATAAGAAGTCTTAGACAAATGCCACTTATAAGCGCTAATACCATATTCGCAAGAGGGCCTGCTGCGCTAATCCAGAGCATATCTTTTTTAGGGTTTCTCAACCGATTTGGATTTACCGGTACAGGCTTAGCCCACCCGAAATGTACAAGAAAAATCATGATCGTACCTAACAGGTCTAAATGCTTTAGTGGATTCAGGGTTAAACGGCCACTTTGCTTTGCAGTATCATCTCCATACATATTGGCAACATAAGCATGCGCATATTCGTGAAAAGTTAATGCCAGCAAAACCGGCGGTGCAATTAGTAAAAGCGTTTTTATTTCCATTTAATTTCCTTATTCAAGCGGCAAATGTCATGGCCACCGACCAATCCGGCAGTCACGAGTTTAGTAGAAACCTTTTAGGTAACCGTTCATGGGTTCAAAGGTTCAGGGTTCAGAGGTTCAAGGTTGCATTCTTGTCCCCGGACTCCATTTTGGAGGCGTATTTATGTGAATAGCGTCCGGCTTCGCTTGAAAGCTTCAGTCTACGCTTTAAAGCTTCGCCTTGACAAGACGCCGAGACAAGCATGGCTTCGTCATTCCCAATCTGAAAACTGGCGGCGCATTGCCAATTATGTGGCAAACCAGCAAGCATTTTTTTCGATAACTTCGGGTCTTCAATTGTGTCCTTATCCCTAACCCTGAACGTTGAACCCTGAACCTGTGAACGGCTATGAAAGTATTTATTTCCCACAAGCTTTCCGGCATTTATAGTTTGTGGGGCTAAGACACACTCTGCACCTGTCGTCACTGCACAACTGGCAATAAAAGCAATCCTTGCACGGATGCTTCTTAAGGCTCTCATGCTGTTTTTCAGGAACATATATTTTCCCCTTTAATCCTGGTACTTTAACAAATTGCATAATTAACCTCAGTCGATGGTAACGTTGATAGCCACTCGGACTTCCGAATGCTGAACAGATTAAACAATTTTACTACAGGAAGGTCTTCTTGTCCACAGGTATCTCACGTCAGGGGCTGCTTGGATGTATAGTTAAGTTTATCAGTCTGAATTTGTACTTTGTTGATGCTGATACACAGAACTGCAATTCAAAATACCATGTTGAGGTTGAATCTTTGACAATAAAGATTTCGCGGAAAAACATTCCGGATAAAAGAGCTCATAATTTTATTCTCGAAATATTTGATGCATGGATGATAATTGATTAGAAAAATCGATTATCATCCTTTTTACCATAGGGCTCGCAAAAAAATAACTTGGCATTTTATGCATCCCGGATTCAGGCCGGATTTGGCCGTTCCTCAATCGCGAAGTCCTCGAAATAGCACGCTATTCCTGTGGCTTCACTCAATCGGATCGACCAAATCCGACCTAAATCTGAGCGCCTAAAATACCAATTTATTTTTTACCGAGCCCATATTTAGTATTATTCTTTTTATAACATATCTTGCTAAACCCGCAGGTTTGCATTATAAAAACACTTTTTCATCAATTTTCATGCAAGGTTCATATAATAATACTGGAGGCTCTTTTGTCAAAACTCTTTGAACCCACCGAAATAAACGGCATGACACTTAAAAACCGTCTCGTCCGCTCGGCCACATGGGAGGGCATGGCTGCAGAAGATGGCGCCTGCACACCCAGGCTGGTGGATACTATTGCCCGCCTGTCCGAAGGCGGGGTCGGCCTGATTATCACCGGCCATTCTTACGTGAAAAAACAGGGCCAGGCAGGTCAGTGGCAGCTGGGCATTTATGAGGATCGCCTTATTCCAGGTCTGCGTGAAATGACTGATGCGGTTCATCAAAGGGGCGGCAGGATCATCGCCCAGCTCGCCCATTCCGGCCTGTTTGCCGATCCGTCGCTCACAGGTTATCCGCCGCTGGCTCCCTCGGCGATCAGCGGCATTACGCAGCATGCTGTCCAGGAGATGACCCTTTCAGACATTCAGAATGTAGTAAAATCATTCGGCCTGGCGGCGCAGCGCGCTCAAAAGGCCGGTTTCGACGGTGTCCAGCTCCATGCGGCCCACGGGTATCTTTTAAGTCAGTTTCTCTCCCCTTTTTTCAACAAACGGTCTGATCGTTACGGCGGAAATATTGAAAACAGGGCTATCATCCATCTTGAAATAATAGATGCCGTTCGATCGTATGTTGGAAAAGATTATCCGGTGCTGATCAAAATGAACACCAGGGATTTTATCGAAGGTGGCCTTGAACTGGAAGATGCAGTAAAGGCAGGAAAACTGCTGGCGCAAAACCGGTTGGATGCAATTGAACTTTCCGGTGGAACAGGGCTGTCCGGCAAGTTAAACCCTGTCAGGACCGGTATTCGAAAAGAAGCGGATGAAGCATATTTCGAAGATGCGGCTGATTTATTTAAGGAAAATATCGACATTCCGATTATTCTTGTCGGCGGCATCCGGTCCTTTGAAGTCGCCGAGCGTATCGTCGATTCCGGTATCGCCGACTATGTCTCCATGAGCAGGCCCTTTATCCGGGAACCTGATCTGGTCAACTGCTGGAAATCCGGCGACCGGTCAAAGGCCGCCTGTCTTTCCGACAGCAGGTGCTTTGTCCCAGCCAGAACCGGCAAAGGAATCTATTGCGTGATGGAAGAAAGGGAACGTAAAAAAGATGAAAAAATTTAAAGTAATTTAAGATGAATCCAACTCTTATTGAAAAGCAGGAAATTCGCACACTAAAACAGTTTTATAACCTGATGGCTATGACCCGTGATGTTCGAT
>JAUWMJ010000061.1 GCA_030613225.1 Desulfobacterales bacterium | reverse complement strand
TCGAGTGAATGATTTGCTAACAGCCGGGCTTGCTGACCAAATTGCATGCCCGGTTGAGACTGCCAAGTTAAATAGGTAAGCGTTCACAGGCACCGCATCTGCACGCGATCAGGGCAACCAGCATAGCAGACTATAGCTGATCGCCCTGATCACGTACATATGCAGCACCTGTGAACGCTTACAGGACGGAAATTGTGCAACCTTTTTGCCAAATGAGCGTGAACGGGTACTTAAATAGTATAGAATGTCTTCCCCCCCAATTCCAGCATGTGGCAGTTTTTCAGCAAAATATTTTGAGCCTGACATTTTTTATTGACGCGCGACACTAAAGCGTGACATATTCATGTCATTCTTTACTGATTTACGCTATCATGAAAGACGTATAAATTTGTGTAACCGTTCACAGGTTCAGGGTTCAACCCGCCACAAAGATAGGCGGTCAAGCGTTCAGGGTTAAGGGCAAAGAAGGCATTGAATATCCTGAGTCCTCGTTGAACATGGTCATTTTATCAAGCAATTGCCAATTTGGCTCCAAATTTTAGATTAAGCCTGTTGAAGATAACGCTTTTTTCATAAATACACGTTCCAAATGCAGTCCGGGAACGAAAATGGAACCTCGAACCTCTGAACCTTTGAACCCGTGAACGCATACTAATTTACTATACACAATTATCTTATTTATTCAACCGCTTAACCTCTTGACCGTCTGAGAATAGCAGTATTACCAGAAACAGCACAAGTTAGAAAGTGGTTTATTTATAAAAAGTGTATAATTTTTATTAAAATTGATTTTCTATCTTAGTAAAAAATGATAAGGGAATATTTTAACTCAGGTTCACTGTATTTTACTGGTTGCTCGTTACTGGTTACTCGTTACTGGTTAAAATAAGGTATTCTATCAATTTTATAAAAATAAATGACTTGAACGCCGCTTTTGTGACGGAGCGAAGCTATTGCTTTTATCCACAACGAGTAACGAGCAACGAGCAACCAGTATCTTGAATGTCCAATTTATACTGCAATACCTTATCATTTAAAGGTTTAGCATCATTATTCAGTAATAAATTACGAGGTCTGTAGATATAACAAATGATTTCTATTTTAAAAGAATGGAAAAATCGATACTTTTCTGATCCACAGGTCGTTATTCTTGGCTTTTTGCTTCTGGTTGGATTCGTATTTATTTTCCTGCTCGGTAATATGCTGATTCCTGTATTTGTAAGTATTGTTATTGCATATCTGCTGGAAGGAATGGTATCTATACTCCAGCGCTGCCGAATACCGCGCATAGCTTCAGTGATATCTGTATTTTTATTATTTTTAGCCTGCCTGCTTTTTTTAATAGTCGCTTTGTTCCCAATGCTGTCAAGGCAGATCGGGCAGTTTTTGCACGAGTTGCCCTCGATGATTGCCAGGGGACAAAACGCACTGATGCTTCTTCCTGAAAAGTATCCGGATTTAATTTCAGAACCCCAGATAAGACATATTCTAAATCTCATAGGCTCAGAGCTCACCGGTCTTGGGCAACGCATCCTTTCCTTATCCCTTGCCTCTGTCCGTGGTTTAATCACACTTTTAGTCTATCTTATTCTTGTTCCGCTCCTGGTTTTCTTTTTTCTGAAAGACAAGATAAAAATTTTGAAGTGGTTAACAGGTTTCCTGCCCGACAACCGTGGACTGGCCGTCGAGGTGTGGCGTGATGCAAATGTTCAGGTAGCAAATTATGTGCGCGGCAAGGTATGGGAAATTATTATCGTATGGGGGGTAAGTTATATAACATTCACTATTCTTGGATTGCGGTTTTCCATGCTTCTTTCACTATTTGTTGGCCTGTCGGTTCTTATCCCCTACATTGGTGCGACAGTCATGTTCCTTCCTGTAACCCTGATTGCCTATTTCCAGTGGAACATAGGTTCTGATTTTGTTTACACTTTAATTGCTTATACAATCATTCAAATTTTAGACGGCAACCTGCTGGTTCCCCTGCTTCTCTCCGAAGTCGTCAACCTTCATCCTGTAGCAATAATTGTAGCATTACTTCTATTCGGCGGTTTATGGGGAATCTGGGGTCTGTTTTTTGCCATTCCCCTGGCAACACTGGTACATGCCGTGATTAAAGCCTGGTTTAATAAAAGTTCGGTGGGGAAAAGACAGGAGGAATCTGTAAAGGAAAAATGAAAAACTCACAAAAAACAAAAGTGCTTGGCCTGAATCTTGGAGCGTCCACAGTATCTGTTGTCCAGATTGAAATATATCAGGAAGGTGAAAAACCACGTATTGTTAAAAATTCGGTTCATCTTCATGAGGGTAATCCAAAGGATACTTTGCTTTCGGTTTTAAAACATTATGACCTTGACTCATTTGACAAAATAGTTGCAACCGGCCGTAAATTTATCAAATTTGTAAATTTATCAACCATACCTGAACCTCAGGCTGTGGAATATGCCTACCAGTTTGTCAAACCAGACGGCATTTCCTGTCCTGCAGTTGTTTCAGCCGGCGGCGAAACGTTCATGGCTTATATTCTGGACAATACAGGCAAAATATCGAATGTTCTGACAGGCAACAAATGCGCTTCCGGGACCGGAGAATTTTTTCTTCAGCAATTGCGAAGAATGAATGTGTCGCTTAAAGAGGCAGCTCAGTGGGCTGTTGCACAAGAACCATATCATGTTTCAGGACGATGCTCTGTTTTCTGCAAGTCCGACTGCACCCATGCAACCAATAAAGGTGTTCCCAAATCAAAGGTGACCGCAGGGCTCTGCAAAATGATGGCGGACAAAGTTCTGGAACTGCTTAAAAAAGTTAAGCGGCAAAATATCATGCTCACTGGAGGAACCGCCCTTAATCAAATGATGGTTGAGTATCTGCATCGTGAAATTCCCGGGCTTATCGTTCAAGAGCAGGCGCCTTATTTTGAAGCACTGGGCGTAGCTCTTTGGGCTCTGGAAAATAAAACAGATCCATTCCCAGGATTATCAAATCTTTTCCTGACCGAAGTTGCGACCTTTGACACTCTTTCTCCCCTTCGTGATTTTGAAAACATGGTCGAATTCAAAACCATGGAAACCGGTGAAGTTCGCGCTGGTGATAAATACATCCTGGGACTTGACGTGGGTTCAACTACTACCAAGGCGGTTTTATTACGAAAGGATGATAATGCAATCTGTGCATCCGTATATCTGCGTACAAACGGAGATCCTGTGGGCGCCTCCCGTCAATGCTATGCTTCCATTCTCAAACAGGTAAAAAGGAAAACAGATCCATCTGAAATATCTATTACAGGTCTCGGAGTCACCGGTTCCGGCCGCCAAATAGCCGGACTCCACGCTCTTACAGATGGTGTATTAAATGAAATTATTGCACATGCCAGTGCAGCCATATATTTTGACCCTTACGTAGACACTCTGTTTGAAATCGGTGGGCAGGACGCCAAATACACCTATATCACTAACAGTGTGCCTTCGGACTATGCGATGAACGAAGCATGCAGCGCCGGAACAGGATCGTTTCTGGAAGAATCCGCATTTGAAACCCTTGGGGTAAAAATGGAGGACATTGCCCAAATAGCCCTGGAGGGAAAAACCCCGCCGAATTTTAATGACCAGTGCGCCGCTTTTATTGCCTCTGATATTAAAAACGCTATTCATGAAGGTGTCCGGCATGAAGATATTGTGGCCGGTCTGGTCTACTCAATATGCATGAACTATTCAAACAGGGTTAAAGGTAACCGTCCTGTTGGAGAAAAAGTTTTTATGCAGGGCGGGGTCTGCTATAACAAGGCAGTCCCCCTCGCTATGGCAGCACTCGTGGGCAAACCTATTATCGTACCGCCCATGCCGGGCCTGATGGGTGCCTTTGGTGTTGCACTGGAGGTTAAAAAGAGAATTGAAACCGGTCTTATGGAAGAAAAGAGCTTCGATTTGAAAGTCCTTGCCAATCGAGAAGTAATATACAAAAAGCCTTTCACCTGCAAAGGAGGAAAACAAAAATGTGACCGGCGATGTGAAATAGCCGTAATCGAGCTTGAAGGTAATAAATATCCCTTTGGAGGAGCCTGCAACCGATATTATAATTTACGACATGATGTTAGTTACAGCATTGAGAAACTCGATCTTGTACGAATCAGGCAGCACCTGATATTTGAAAAATACGGTGGAAAATTTACAGCGAAAAAAGGAAAACCCTGCAAGGGAAAAATTGGAATCAACAGGAGTTTTATCGTCAATACTTATTATCCCCTCTATTCCACTTTTTTTGCAGAGCTGGGATTTGAACCGGTTATTCCGGATCACCCCTCTCAGGCGGGAATTGATCTGCGAAGCGCAGCGTTTTGCTATCCAGGTGAACTTTCTCACGGCTTTTTCCACTCTATTCTTAAATTGAAACACCCGCCTGAATTTCTTTTTTTACCCCATTTTAAATCGATTCCTGCTGAAAACGGCAACACAAGCTCCCAGGTTTGTCCTTTTGTTCAAGGAGAAACCTTCTATCTTCAAACAACGTTTTCCAAAGAACTTCAAGAACTAAAGAAAAAAGGAACAAAAGTTTTAACACCCCTTCTTGACCTTCAAGATGGCCTGGAAAAAGCAGAGAACCCCATGCTTGAAACCGCTGCTAAAATGGGTGTAAGTCGCAAAACAGCCAAAATCGCTTTTGAAAAAGCGCTGGCACAGCAAACAAAGTGTCTGGCTGAAATGAAGGAGATAGGAAAAAAAGCTCTTATTGAGCTTGAAACTGATCCGGAAAAAATGGCAGTTGTGATATTCGGCCGTTCATACAACGGGTTTGTTGAAGAAGCACATATGGGAATTCCTCGAAAGCTTGCTTCAAGAGGAATTCTTTGCATGCCTTTCGACTTTCTTTCATTTGAGGATGAAAAATCAAAGCGACATATGTACTGGGGAATGGGCCAGAGGATATTAAAAGCTGCCAGGTTTGTTAAAAAGCATCCCCAGCTTTTCGGCACTTTTATCACCAACTTTTCCTGTGGCCCGGATTCATTTATTATCGGATATTTCAGAAATATTATGGGCCGAAAGCCTTCCCTTACTCTTGAGCTTGACAGCCATACAGCTGACGCCGGTCTTGAAACCAGGATCGAAGCTTTTCTTGACATCATCTGTGCATACAGGCAACTTGTAACCCGCAAACAGATTCTTTCAAAAAAACAAAATTTTCAGCCCGCTCGAATTGTGCTCGACAATGGCACAGCAAAAGTGATGACATCCTCTGGAAAAGCACTTGCGATCACAGACCCCAGTGTAACAATGCTTTTTCCTTCCATGGGAAAAATTGCCACAGAATTAATAACAGCAGTATTTAACGGCTTTGGCATCAATGCAAAAGCGCATGCGCCTTCAGACGAAAAAATTTTAAAACTTGGCCGCGGCAATACCTCATGTAAGGAATGTCTTCCGTTGATTCTTACAACTGGAACCTTGCTTAATTACATTCAAAATAAGAGAAAAAAAGACGAAGTTCTTGTTTATTTTATGGCCACAGGTTCCGGTCCCTGCCGCTTTGGCCAGTATGCTGTCTTTATGGAAGATCTGATAAAAAGGCTTGAAATCCCTGATGTGGCTTTACTTTCCCTGACATCGGAAAACTCTTACATAGGAATGGGAAATGGGTTCGAACGAAAGGGATTTTGGGCGCTCATCGTATCTGATGTCATGGAAGATATCCGCTCAATGATACTTGCTAATGCAACTGATATCGATTCAGCAATGCGGACATTCGATAAAGAGCTGACACTGATATCCGGCGAACTTGAAAGGTGTAATTTCTCACAACTGGAAAAACAGCTTTTAAAAACAACCGACAGACTTGGCCGGATTCCTGTGAAGCGTCCGCCAGGGGAAGTTCCCGTTATCTCGCTGATAGGGGAAATATTCGTCAGAAGAGACTCTTTATCCCGCCAGTTCTTAACCGAACGCCTTGCTGAAAAGGGCTTTGCATCCATCTGCTCACCGGTCACCGAGTGGATTCATTACTCCGACTACCTTGTTGAACAAGGACTCACCGACTATCAAATGACAAAAATGGAAAAGCTGGTATTTTTCATCAGAAAGAAGTTCATGGCCAAAGACGAAAGGCGTATCAAGTCAATATTATCCCGGTCCGGTCTTGTTCATTCTCAACCGATTAACATCAGGTCAATAATTAATAATGGAAAGCCATATATATCAGACAAGCTGGCCGGCGAAGCCATTCTGACTGTAGGGAGCTCCATGTCGGAAATAGCCGTCGACTCCTGTGGCGTAATTGCCATCGGGCCATTTGGCTGCATGCCCAATCGCCTTTCTGAAGCTATTCTCAATGAAACGATGAACCGGGAAGAAAAGCTGAAAACCGACCCAAAAAATAAGCGGCTTCGCTCCATCCTGGAGCAAACGGAAGACCTGCCTTTTCTTGCCATCGAAAGTGACGGCTCCCCTTTCCCGCAGTTGATAACTGCAAAACTAGAAGCATTCTGCCTGCGTGCAGAGCGATTACATGAAAGGATGCTTATGAATAACTGAAATTGGCTCTTAAGTGTGATGAATTTGTAAAAAGCCGAATCTATCAAGTATGAAGCAATTAAAAAGTGACGTAAGCGTTCATGGAAAATTGAAATTAGAAATTGGAAATTTGGCTTTCAACTCGTAAACTCGTTTCATCTCTCCCGAATTTCTACTTTCTAATTTCCCCGCTTTCCTTTCGTTAAAGACGGGATCTACGCTACGCTCCGACAAGTTTCAAGCAGTGAACGGCTACAAAGCGACTATATTTTTTTCTTGATACATCGGCTATTTTATTCTATATTTGAAGCTCGAAAAAAAAATGATTAGAGTTCGCGCAAAAAAAAAGGAAAACATGAAGTCAAAATGTTTAACATTTATCGTCATTTTTATTCTAAGTCTTTCACTCATAACTGCCGGCTGTATAACTACGCCGGAACCTGAAAAGAAAAGTGCTCCACAGTGGGTAAATTCAATTCCCCATGATGAAAAGTACTTTTACGCTGTAGGAATCTCGGGCCCTACCCGAAATATTAAAGACGCATGGAACCAGGCAATCATGCGTGCCCGTGCAGAGCTTGGCAAAACCATTATTACCCATATAACCAGCCATGATCTTATTATCAGCACGACCCGTGGTGAATATTCCGCCCAGCTTATCGAGGCATTATCAGATACTGAACTTAATTTCACAGAAGTAATTGAGCGATGGTTTGACCGAAACGGCAGCTATGGTCTTTCCGGTTACTACTATGTTTTGGTCAGGTTGGAAAAAAAGAGAGCTGAAATGCTCTTGCGAGGATTAAAATAACCGACTTTATAAAGTGATCGGTTCAAAAGTCTCATTTTGATATCAGGCAGTTGGGGCTCTTTAACCGCGAACCCTTAGGTTACAGTAAAATTTTAGCCCATTTACATTAAGGAGAAACTATGGATTTTACCCTTTCTACTGAACAGGAGATTTTACGCGAATCGGTTCGCAGTTTTGCAGAAAACGAGATTAAACCGGTTGCTCAGGTGCTGGATGAAAAAGAAGAGTTCTCATACGAAACTATGCAAAAGATGGCTGAACTCGGTCTGTTTGGGATATTTGTTTCAGAACAGTACGGTGGCCAGGGTATGGACTATATCTCATATATCATTGCTGTTGAAGAAATCGCCAGGGTTGACGGTTCGCATGCTGCAACAGTGGCCGCGGAGAATTCCCTTGGAATCGGTCCCCTTTACTATTTTGGGAATGAAGAACAAAAGAAAAAATACCTTCCTAAACTTTGCAAAGGCGAGACACTTTGGGGCTTTGGGCTAACTGAACCCAATGCGGGCTCGGACGCCTCGAATTCCAAGACCACTGCTGTTTTGGATGGCAATGAGTGGGTTATTAACGGAAGCAAGATATTCATTACAAATAGTGCCACTAAAATTACTGCCGGATCAACTGTCTTGTGCCGCACCGGCACCCGTGACGATGGCCGGCCGGAGCTTTCCTGTATCATTGTGGAGGCAGGCACCCCCGGCTACACGGCAAAGGAAATGCACGGTAAAATGATGTGGCGGGCTTCTAATACCAGTGAACTATATTTTGATGATTGCCGTGTACCAAAGGAAAATCTTCTTGGCTCAAGAGGAAATGGATTCCACCAGATGATGCAGACCCTGGACGGAGGTCGTCTTTCCATCGGAGCCATGGGTCTTGGTGGCGCCCAGGGTTGTCTTGATATGGCGTTAAAATACAGCAATGAAAGGGAACAGTTCGGCAGACCCATAGCAAAATTTCAGGTGAACGCTTTTAAGCTTGCAGACATGGCCATGGAAATTGAATGCGCACGATTGCTTCTTTATAAGGCATGCTGGCTGCGTGATAACGATATGCCTTTTTCCAAAGAAGCGGCCATGGCCAAACTTTACTGTTCAGAGACTATGTATCGCTGCGCAAACCATGCGGTTCAACTCCACGGTGGGTATGGCCTCATGAAGGAATACGATGTGGAAAGATTTTACAGGGATCAGAAACTTCTGGACATCGGCGAAGGGACCTCGGAAGTGCAGCGCATTGTTATCGCAAGACACATAGGTGTTTTATGATTGATGGCGTCGTAAAAAGTCATTTTTCACCACAGAGCTCGCAGAGAACACAGAGAATAGTTTGTTAAATGAATTGGTTATCTCTGTGAGCTCCGTGTTCTCTGTGGTAAAATCGACTTTTTACGAAACGATCATAATTGGTTCATTTGCAATAAATATTTTAATATACTGTTGAGGAGATGAAAATGGAAGAAAATGCTCAAAAACCTCAAATCGTAGTTGACTCTTTTGAAGAACTGACAGGTGAAATTTCATCAACTGCCACAAAGGGTGTTGAAGAAATAGGTAAACGGATAGAATCCTTAAGGAAAGAAAAAGGGCTCTCCCTTGACGAGTTGTCAAAACTGACAGGTTTTAATGTTGAGCTGCTTTCCAACATTGAAGAAGATAAAGTACAACCACAACTCGGGACGCTTATCAAACTGTCAAAGGCTCTTGACAGCGCCTTTGGCCGTCTTGTTTCAGGTGTTGGAAACAAGCTTTTTTCAATAACCCGTAAAGATGAACGGAAAGTTGTATTAAGATCTACATCCCATGAAGGCAAAAAGCAGGTCTATACATATAAAAGTCTTGCTCCGGAAGTAAAGGGCCGCCATATGGAGGCCCTGATTGTGCTGCTTGAAGAAAATCCCGACCAGGAAACTTCGGTTCATGAAGGAGAAGAATTCATTTATGTCTTAGATGGTGTTGTATCCCTGAAAATCGGAGAAGATGCGTTCGCCCTTGAACCAGGAGACAGCGTTTATTACCTTTCCACCACACCACATCTGGTTGCAGCAAAAAGCGGGAAAGCTACTATATTAGCCGTACTTTATGAAGGTTAATCGGTAAGCGTTCACAGGCACCGCATCTGCACGCGCTCAGGGCGACCACAGCATAGCAGACTATAGCTGGTCGCCCTGACCACGCACATATGCAGCACCTGTGAACGCTTACAGGACGGTGATTGTGCGACCTTTTTCTTTCGAATGGGCGTGGGGTCGTTGATCGTAACCGTTCACGAGTTCAGGGTTCACCGTTGAACCCGTGAACGGTTATAGATATTTTAATGTTGATGAATTGCAGCCTTATTTTTACTTGAACCCTAGTGTATCGTGATTTGCTTCGGTTTTTCTACTTCAGGTTTCGGAATATCTATTTTCAAAACACCGTCCTTAAAATCAGCTTTGATCTTATCAGCGTTCAGGCCCACAGGCAATGTAAAAGCCCTGTGAAATTTCCCAAAAGCTCTTTCCCTTTTGTAATAATTTTCCTCCTTAACTTCATTTTCAAAGGAGCGCTCACCTTTGAGAGTCAAAACTCTGTCCTTTAAATCGATCGCAATATCCTTTTTATCCATGCCTGGCAGTTCGGCTTTTATGACAATATTGTTGTCATTATCATAAATATCAACAACCGGATTCCAGCTGGTCATTGCCAGTTCATCATTTTCCCGGCCCGGTGAATAAAAATCCTCATCAAAAAACCGGTTAATACGATTTTGAAAAATTGCCATATCTCTTAATGGTGTCCATCTTATAATATTCATGATATTTTCCTCCTTTTATTGAAATCTTTTAATATTTGTGCCTGATTGCTCTTTGACTCAGGCCATTTTACTTTTCTTTAGGAATATGTTAAGAACAAATAAATATATGTCAAGAAAAAATATTATTTAATAGTTGCATTACTTATAATAATAAACTAATTTAGTAATGAAAACTTAAGATTATTTACAACAGAAAATTGATGAATTTGTAAAAAGTCGAATTTACCACAGAGGCCACGGAGCTCACAGAGATAACAAATTAATAAAAAAATATTCTTTGTGTTCTCTGCGAGCTCAGTGGTGAAAAATGACTTTTTACAAAACTATCAAAATTGAAAGGCGGGAAAAATGAAAAAACATAAAAAAGACAATGAGATAAAAACAATATTCTTACCCCAGCCTTCATCTTCGGATCTAAGGGGTAAACAGTCCGTCAGAGCAACATTCAAATTAACTGGAAAATCAATAGAGGCAA
>JAUWMJ010000031.1 GCA_030613225.1 Desulfobacterales bacterium | reverse complement strand
CCGTGAAATCCTTTTGTCAGCCACAGGAGAAAGCTCAGGCCGATGATAATCATCGTCTTTTTTTCCATGGGTGTCCATGGACCCATTTCTTCCTCAAATTTAGGCAGCTTGAATTTTGGATCAGGACGGAAAATAAAATAGACTATTAAGACCGCTATGGGAACGGTTAGAACGGCTGCGGGCATGCAATATTTTATCCAGTCAAAAAAAGTAATCTCTATACCGGTGAATTCCTTAAGGAAAGCAGCAGAAACCATACATCGTCCACCACCCACTAACGATCCCATTCCACCGCATGAACAGGCAAAGGGGAGCGAAAGCATCATAAACTTTGCAGTGTTGGTATGAGGTTCTATGCCGACCGCTCTCATCAAAGGAAGCATGGTCACAATCCCTATGGCACAGGCAGCGGCATCGTGCATAAAAGACGACGATATTCCAAGGCCCATTGCAATGATAAATGTAAATTTGGTAACAGAGGTGCCCGCCTTTTTAATTATAAAGTAGCCGAGCCGCTTTGTAATCCCTGCCTTTTCCAAGGAAATTGCAAAGATCAAACAGCACATGATAAAAACAACCACAGGATGCATATAAGGCGCCCAGGCCCCCTTAACATCGACAACACCCATTAATACAAGGAATACGCCGATACAAATAGCCGTAATTTCAAGGGGTATCGGTTCCGCCACAAAAAGAAATATCAGTACAATAAGAACTGCCAGAAATCGCTTTGCCTTTGGTGACAGGCCGTCTACATAATCTACTTTAATTCCCGACATTTTCATTTCTACAATTTTATCTTCCAGGAACTTTGCAGTGGACTCCTTGCTGCCGGGATTTTTCGTCTCTATGATATATTCTTTAGCGCCTGTTTTATCGTCGGAAACAGGAGTAAAATACTCATCGATGAGCAGGACAAATTCCCGTGCATCCTCACCTGTTATCTTAAATTTTGTTCCCTCCGGTCGCGGTAATAATAAAACAACAACCCCCAGTGCAATTGCAAGACAAAGCTGAAACCACTTGGATTTGAAGAACATTTTCCCTCCTAATTTGCAGAGATGTGAATGTTAACGGACTAATTTTATGCTTTTTTAAATTTAGATTAATTTATCGAAAAAGCATAAAATTAATACTTAAGCAACTATCTAATAATTTCGTAAAAAGAAAAAACCACTTTTTATGAAACGTTTTAAGTTTTAGGATTTAAGTTTTAAGTCTATGTTAAAACAGATAATATCATTAACATAAAACATAAAACTTAAACCTGATTTTTTTAAATAGTCCGAGCTGCGCATTTTATGTAACAGGTCTGCTGTTTTAATGCGCAGCCCGGATCTCTCAAGGGAGAGAGAAAAACGGCCAAACGTTGTTTTTTAAAACAAAAGATTTATCTTTTTAAAATCTTTTCTATTTCAAAGAATAAATCCTGTTCCCGTATCACGCCTGCTACCTGTCCAGCGATCATTACCACCAGCCGTCTGACTTTTTTTTCAACCATCATGTAGGCGGCTTCCATTAAAGATGCTGCTCCGTCTATGGTAAACGGGTCAGGAGACATGACATCTTTTAGTTTTGTTGCTGCTTTCTGGGTTATCGCCTTGGTGAACATTCCATCCCAGAACATGGGAGAATACTGGATACTGTCCGCCATGGAAGGTTTTGGAGCAGACAGGTACGGAGGCATAATCAGTTTAAGCAAATCCCTGATAGTCATGATCCCTGTTACATTTTTCTCATCATCCACAACAAGGACCGACCTGTGCCCCGTTTCCATAATCCGGCTTGTTGATACTTTTGAAACAAATGATTCTTTAAGCTGGGCAATGGCATCTTCAATGGTCTGGTCCTCGTTTAATGTCGTATACTCGTTTATAGGAATCATTACTCCCATGACTTGCTTTTCTTCAATTTCATTAGGTTCTTTACCATGTAGATAAGCGTCCTTTATCTTAGAAGAAAGAAGATCTATATCGCATGGCTTTGTAAGATAATCAAAAGCTCCTTCAACAAGGGCTTCCCTGGCGGACGGCAGGGCACCGTGGCCTGTAAGCATTATCACCGGAATCTCGGGAGAAAGCTTTTTTATCTCATTTAAGGCCTGATGACCGTCCATGCCCGGCATCTTGATATCAAGTATTACAACATCAGGATTCTCTTTGAGTTTCTCGATTGCCTCCTCACCGCTGCCGGCAAGAATCGTGTCGAATCCTTTTTTGTTTAAAATCTTTTTCGTTGTTGATCGAAACTGATCTTCATCATCAACCATCAACACTTTTATTTTTTCACTCATTCTATGTGCCTCCTTTTCGGCTGTATACGAAAATCTTTTACAATTCAATCACCATATCATTATTGGGTGCATTACCAGTTTGTTAATCGCTTTCCAAGACTTTTTGGTTTCAGGTTTCAGTGTTCAGGTGTCAGGGGCATAGGTGCTGAATACTGACACCCGAAACCCGATTGCGAGGTTTTCGCTCAAAAATAAATAATTTAATGGGTGAGAACCATTTTAACAAATCGGTAATTCTCCCTCATTATTTCCGCCCCAAAAATGGCCCTAACAGTTGAAGCAAAAAAAGCATTGCCATACCAGCGCACAACAAACAGACAAAAGCCTTTAAGTAACTTATACGGCCTATTTTTACCATGCCTAGACCTATCAGACAAAATTTCAAAATTTGCGCCGGCCCCGCCACACCCGGAATCCAGGAAAACAGAAGAATTATATTGGCATAGGCGGCGATCCCGAACAGGGTATTATAGGTAAACAAATTTTTACACAACAACATGGTAACAAGATACAGAATGAACGCTGTGATAAAAGGCATGGAAAATGCATTTAAAAAGAAAGCTAATGCAAAAAAGATCCTTTTTTCCAGGACAAACATGCTCGACAAAATGGTAAAAATGACGCTGCATATTAAAAGGAAGACCACAGGAGGGGTGTGTGCACTTTCCCGGGGCAGCCCGTCATAAAAATCTCCGGCATAAAGCATCTTAGAGATTGTCCTTAAGAATTGATGCACAAACATTCCATTGTGCCGATCTCTTTTGTTTTTAATCATATCCATCGTACTCTCCGGCGCACTCTCCCGCTCTGACATGACGCCCATCCTTTTTTGTTTTGAAATGTAATTGTTATTCATCCTGTCTGCGTGCAACACGCAGGCAGGTCGGGTTTTCAAGTTTTTCCTTTTTTCGGGCTAATACGGAATCAGTCCTTTCCAGCCCATAAACCGCCAGTAGGTTGATGCCATCAACATAAATACCAGTAGATTGGTAAACCAGAGAATAACGCCTACTCTCAGGTAATCTTTTGGCTCCAGGTATCCGCTTGCATAGACAATCGCATTTGGCGGCGTTCCGATGATCAGGCAGTAGGCGAGTGACGAGGCATAAGATGTGCCCATTGCCATAAAGGGGATCATGGTGGTGCCGGGGTGCACAATACCGGCCATGGATAGAGTAACAGGACCGACCGCAGCGCACGCCGGGCCGTCAGCCATGAGCTGGGTAAGGATGCCTGTGATCACACCACCGGAAAGAAGGAGGCCAATCCCCTTGCCCATTCCAAGCGGTTCCAGAACATCTATAAAGGCGCGGGCGATCCAATATGCGCCTCCTGTCATGACAAGGACGCGTCCAAAGATGATCGCTCCTGCGTAAAGCCAGACCACGCCCCAGTCAACCCCTGTCTGGTAATCACGCCAGTTGGCAATCCCTGCAAAAATATAGGCAATCGCTCCCATAACGGCGATCACCCCGATGCCGAACCTTATGCCTGTAATACTGAGTATAAGGTATTTCTCCGTGATCCAGCAAAAAAGCATTACCAGAAAGATCCCAACGGTTATCTTCTGTTCTCTGGTCCATACTCCCCCTCTTTTGGCTATGTCCTCTTTAACATAAGTCATGGACGCGCTAAGATCCTTATGCTCGGCCAGAGGTTTAAACCTGAAGTTTATTATATACCAGGTTACGGGAATGGTAAAAAACAGCATGGGAAACATATAAAACAACCATTCCCCGTATCCGATGCCGATACCGAACATATCCTCTGCATAACCCATCATGATAAGGTTTCGAGCCGCACCCGAAGGGGCCAGGGAACCGCCGAGGTTACAGGCCATGGCGATGGTGATCATGAGCATCTTGGCCAGCTCGGGGTCATCCTTTCCCGAGGCAGCCGTCGTTGTGGCGTACAGGAGCATGCCTATGGGTAAAAACATAGCGGCCAGGGCATGGTCGGACATGAACATTGTAAGTGGGGCTATCACCACGACAATCATAAAAGTAACCATTTTGAGAGAAGGCTTTTTCAACCTGCCGAACATCATCATGGCCATACGTTTATCAACCCCTGTTTTGACAAAGGCAACGGCAAACATCAAGCTGCCCATGATGAACCAGGTAGCGTCGGACCAGTACAGCATGGCTACATTTTTCCTGGTCACAATCCCGCAGCACATGGCAAAGACCCCTATGCAGAAGGCCACCATTGGCAAAGGGATCGCCTCTGTAACAAAACAGATCACCACAAAAATAACGATCCCGACAGCCGCCTTGACATGAAATCCGGCTCTGTCGGCTTTCTTTTTTTCCTTATCCGTCAACATGTCATAGGTAAGCTTGTTCACCCTCAAGTCATAGCCGTCTTCCATGAGCTTCTTAAATTTTTCCGGGGTTATCTCCCCTGCAAAATCCTTCACCTGTTTCATATGCGCCGGTGTGGTTGGAATCTTGTTGCTTTTGCACCATTTCGCATTCCGTTTCATAAGTCCTTTATGGCTAAAAGATGCCTTGGTCACACCTGCTTCCATCATCCTGACCAGTTGGACCTGCCACTGGGAAAGATCATTGGTTCGTTTGCTAAAAAGCTCTGTTGCAAAATGATTCATAACGTACTTCGAACCCATGGAGTATTCCACACCAACATCGAGCATGCTTTTAGGCGTTGGTATGAACATTAATATAGTGACAATCGTCAAGGGAATAGCAAACAGCTTCCAGTCAACATACTTGTCGTATCCTGTTGCTTTCTTTTTCTCCTCGGCCATATTCCTTCCTCCGATTTTTCGTTGGTTTTCCACTCATAAAGATTCATGTAAACCGGTTTTTATGCTGAGCCTTTATGCTGGGCTTTTATGCACCAACACCGCTTAATCTCAGAACAGCCTGCAGTAGCCATAGAGAATAGACATGGCTACGGCGGCATAAAATAAAAAAATACGCTCCTTTTCTTTTGAGTACCTCGTTATGTACCATTTATTAAGATCCTTTTTTTCTTTTGCCATTTCCAGCTCCTTTTTTTTGTTAATTAGTTGAGTAGTTAAGTAGTTGAGTGGTTGAGTAGTCCCGCCAGGCGGTATCAATATTACCAGCCTTCTGCACATTCCAGCCCTATGAATGTCCAATTAACGGGTAATCTACTAATATTGATGTTATAGCACCAACTTATCTACTCAACCACTCAACCACTCAACTATGACCGGATTTACAGATTCCCCGAACTTTTTAAAATTTCCCTTGGAGATTTCATAAATCGTCGAGTCTGGGCCACCCTGATCTTTTCTTCAAGGATTTGTATTTTCGCAAAGGCTGCTTCCGCCTTTTCGATAATCTCTTCAATGTCAGCAGGTTTCATCAGGTAATCGATAGCCCCCGACTTTAGTCCGTCAATGGCGGATTCCACGGTTGCGTGTCCGGTCAGCATGATAACCTCAACCATTGGATACAGCTTTTTAATCTCCTTTAAAGTGGCATTTCCGTCCATGCCAGGCATCTTTACATCCAGAATAACCACGTGAATATTTCGGGAAATCAATTTTTCCAAAGCCCCGGTCCCACTGGAGGCTGTCACAACATCATAACCTTTTTTTGCAAGAAGCTTACTGGTAGTCTGAAGAAACCTTTCTTCATCATCCACCAGCATCATTTTCATTTTTGCCATATCTCCTCCTATAATCCGGTTAAGTGGTTGAGTAGTTAAGTCGTTAAGTAGTAAATCAGTCCTCAACTATGAACTGTCAGCCATGAGCTATGAGCTATCCCCTATGAGCTATTATGCTGCTTCCGGCAGCACTATCGTAAAAGTCGTACCAGCGCCCTTCTCGCTGGTTGCCGTCATTGTTCCGCCCATTTTATCGATTATCCCGTAACATACGGAAAGACCCAGGCCCGTTCCTTTTCCCACGGGCTTGGTTGTAAAAAACGGGGAGAATATTTTACTTAAATTCTCAGGGCTTATGCCGCTTCCGTTATCCTTAACCCTGATCTCTACATTTCCATTTCTCTTTGGCTCTGCCTCTATAGACAGCTTCCCGCCCGATGTTCCATGCTGATCAATTATCGCATCCATTGCATTGTTGAACAGGTTAAGTAAAACCTGCTGAAGCTGCGATGTATCCCCATAAACAGGAGCAGTATCTTCAGCCACGTTCTGTTTTATCGAAATCCCGTGAACACTGGCTTTTTTTGCCACCATATCGGTTACCTCGGGTATAAAGCTCCTGAGATCCATATCGAGTCTTTCGGGTTCGCTCTGCCTGCCGAATTTAAGGATCTGCTGGGTGATTTTGGAACATCGGGAAACCTGAAGCTTGATCTGTTCCATGGAATCTTCGATTTCATCCAGAGGTTCCGATTTTTTTAGCTGGCCTGCTTCTTTTAACTCTGACATATTCAATTCAATTAGAGATTGTTCACTTTTGATAATCTGGAGAGGATTGTTGATTTCATGGGCAAATCCTGTGGACATTTCGCCAAGCTCGGCAAGCCTGCTTGCACCAATAAGCTGCTGGCTCAATTGCTCTTTTTCCGCATCCATTTTCTCAAGCCGCCTGACAATTCTCCCGGTCATAAAAAAAGCGGCAGCAATTATAATGCCGCCGCCTATAATCGAAATAAAAATGATCAGGTTTGAGGCTGTACGAAATGCTCTAAATGCATCAGCCTTTTCCTGTCTTACAACCAGCATCCAGTTATCATCTTTCAGCCATGTTGTAGCATAAAGATATTCTTTCTCTTGAGCGTAAATTTTAATGTCGCTGTGGCTTTTTAAGTATTTTACAGTATCCGCCGGTTTCTCCATCAGGTTTCCACCGGATCGCCGTTCTGTCTGGAGTGTTCCGTCAGCATTTAGAATATAAGCTTCGCCTGTTTTACCTATGCGAACCTTTTTGACAAGATTACAAAACATGTATGTATCGATTGTAGCCCGGATAACCCATGATTCTTTTGTATCTGCCCTTTTAAGAGCGATGACAAAATGTGGTATCCGCCTGAAACCAAGAAAAATATCACTGATATACTGACCTTTCTTAATGACCTCCTTGAACCATTCTTCCTTTCCGTAATCTCTGCCCACTAATCTGTACGGCCCCTGGTATGCTACATGGATACCATCTTTATTAAAAACACCAAGATCGATAAACGCTGGAGACTCTTCCTTCAGCCGGTTAAAGGTGTTACCAAGTGTTTCCGGATCGGCAAGATCCTTAAAATCGTAAGAATGGAGAATAAACTCAAGGTCGGACCTGCGCTCTTTAAGGAATGAATCGATCATCTGGCCATGATCTCCCACGATCCTTTTCATGCTTGCTATGGTGCTGCTTTCCAGGGAAGTCGTGAAATAATAGAATCCAACATTCAGGATTAATACGAAGGGGATAATCGGCACCAGGATCATGCTGGTAAATACGAGTTTTCTTATTTTAGCATAGTGACCCTTTTTCATGATTTTCACCTTTTTAACTTTCAACTAAAATTAGCAATCTCTATGCCAAATAAGGAAATAGAATAGTTTTTCGATAAGTTTTTGATATGATGGCGTTTATTTAATATCGAGGAATTATGCGTGAAAATAATTTTAAACAGAAGTGTCGGTATTTTTTACAGACTGTAAAGGATGCGGGAATTAGGCGCTTAACAACATGTCGACAATTTGTTGTTGATGTTACCAAATGGGAATGTGACTAATTGATGATTTGCGATTGACGATTGATGATTTAAGGATGGTTATCATTTTTATAAAAACCGACTGAGCGTAGCGAATTCCATCAATCGACAATCAACAATCTTCAATCTTCAATCTGTTATAGTCCTTAGGGTTCGCGCAAAAATAAGTTTACATTTTAGGCGCATGGATTTAGGCCAGGTTTGTTCGATCCGAGGCTGCAAAACCACATGAATAGCGAGCTATTTCGAGGATTTTGGAGTTGAGGATCGGGCAAAACTGGCCTGAATCCGGGATGCATAAAATGTGAAGTTATTTTTTCGCGAGCCCTTAGTTCTTGTTTGTCCGGATTGTAGCATCTAATCCTTCATGGCGGGGTCATGGAATGATTACCTCATCAATATCTTTTATTATTTTCGACCTGTAATAATTTACTTTAGCCCGGTTCGACATGATCATATCAAGCTGGCGGGTGTGGAGGGTTAAATAACCCAGTATTTCAAGGCGCTTTATCATGTAGTCTTTATCATGGCCCTCTATGCGGGAAATAAGGCTGTCTTCCGTAACATCTACTCTGAAGCCATATTTTTCCAATATACTTTTAATAAAGTAGGCCCTCTTAATACGTCTATCATGATCTGCAGCACCTCCCTTGAACTGGAAGCTGACATAATTTTCACCGGCTCGATCACTCACCAGGGCCTCTAATATGGAAAAATGGTAACCGAGCCTTGAATTAAGGCTGCAATAATTTTTAGAAATCATGAAATAGTTACGATCAGCAAACTTCGAGCGTACTCCCGGAGTTAAAGCCGGATTTGCAGTGGATTGAAACATGACGGACAGGAGTCCCTTCCCGTCAATTGGAGGCGGACCGTCCCAGGGGACAGCGGCAAATCCTTCCCAGAATGCAAGCATGGGAATTGAAACAATATTATCCAGTTTGATGTACTTTCCCTTCACCTCTTCCTTAAACCCGTCATCCAGGTTTAAAACCCACCATTGCATGGGAACATTATAGTGGAGCTGTTTGCTCGATCGCTCGGAAAAATTATGCTCCTTCCCGAAATTGAACATTTCATTTACCGACTTTTCATGGATAAACCGTGTAATGTCATGAAAAGTCTTGCAGTTTGCCGGGTTGAATTCATGGGAATCGGGATCGAGCAGGTTTAAAGGAATGATAAAGTTGCCCACCTGTTTCAGGCTCTCATAAACAGGGCTTCCTTCCATAAGATTTTTCTTTGCCTCAGATTCTACAAGCAAGGATTCTATCTTACCCTTATATATGGTAAGAAAGTCGGCATCAACGGTTACCAACTCTCCATGTGTCAAGTTGTCCATAACATCCCGGATGCCAAAGAGTGCGGGAACCCCGAATTCCCTTGCCACATTGGCAAGATGTCCTGCAAAACCGCCCTGGCCTGTAACTACGGCAGCAGCCCGATTTAAAAGGGAAGCCCATCTGGGCAGCGCCTGATTTACAACAAGTACAGCACCTTCAGGAAACTTTAAAACATCTATGCCTTTATCGGCAAGATAAACTTCACCACAGGCAGAACCAGGGCTTGCTGTAATTCCTCCTCTGACGATGACTGTCTCATCATCTTTTAATGCAGGCTCCGAAAAATCTTTCTTTGCCGTCTCCATCTGCTGCAATGGTCGACATTGCAGGATATAAATGGTTCCATCCTGTCCAACTGCGAACTCAATATCCTGGGGTGTCTGATAGTAATCTTCAATTTTTGCTGCGATGTCGGCCAGATAAAATGCCTGTTTTTTATCTATAGATGCCCGGTTTCCTGCATCTCCGGTCAACTCCATTTCACATACACCTTCTTCGGGAAAACAGACGAACTTTCTTACCTTGACCTTTATATCCTGGCGGATAAGTTCCATGGGCATCTTTCTTGAAATTTCAAACAAGTCACATGCCTCGCTGCCGTCAACAACCGACTTTGGCAGGCCAAGTGCAGCATTAATAAAAATAGAATTATCCCTCAGATTAACGGGATTGCGTGAGTAAATGACACCCCCTGCCACGGCATTCACCATGGCCATACAGCCTACGCACATGGAAATATCTTCATCCTTAAATCCCTTGTTAAATCTGTATGTTATTGCCTGAAGACTATACTTGCTTGCAAGCACTTCCTTATATGCCTGAAAAACACTGTCATTACTTACGTTTAGTTCGCTTCGATACTGACCCGCAAATGAGCTTTCCTGTGTATCCTCGCCCAGAGCGCTGCTTCTTAGGGCCATTGTTATCGGTTTGCCTGCTTTGTCTTCAAGCTGTCTCCATGCCTGCATGATGACATCGGCCAGATCTTCCGGCACTTTTGATCGGATTATAAGCTGCTGGATATCAGCGCTTAAAGTATAAAGCCCTTCTATATTTTCCGAATCGGCAGACTGAAATCGTTTGTCAATTTCCGCCTGTAAATCATTTTCCCTGATAAAATGATCGTACCCGGCTGCTGTTATGACAAATCCGCCTGGGACCTCAACCTTAAGACTGTTTTTTACTTCACCGATATTGGCCATTTTACTTCCTACAAAATCAGCCATATCCTTGTTGATATTATCCAGGTGTATGAGCAGCCTGTCATCCTTTAAAGATTTCTTTGCTGAAAGCAGATGGTCTATTTTTTTTTGGATATCACTGAAACTTGCATATAGTTGACCGTATTTATCAGGTGCAAGGTTGTCTAAATATTTTATCATATTAAAGACATTAACAGATACGCCCGTACAGTTTGCCTTTATAAATGACATGCCAAAGGGCTGTTTCCCCTGGAGGGCCATTTCAATATCAGCCATGACCTCCAGAGCCCTGTTATTGGAAGTTAAAAGAAGCTTGAAATTATGATATCGGGATTGAAAATCTATGCGGAGTTTTTCAACTTCCGAATCATCCATTTCCGGCTTTTTTAATAATTTGTCTATGAAATTTTTTATTCTGCCCATGGGTTTATTAATTACTGAGCGTCCCTTCGGGACTTGAGGAGCAGCCCTTCGGGCTTTGAAGAGCGTCCCTTCGGGACTTGAAGAGCGGCCTGACGACCTTGAAGACCATCCGCCTGTGGCGGATTTAAGGCCTAAAACGAAGTGCTCCTCAAGCGAAGCGATCCTCAAGGCCAAAGGCCGCTCCTCAAGCGAAGCGGTCCATAAGCGAAGCGCTCGACAAAGCTAAAAAGGCTAAAGGCACCTATATTGCCTTCAGCCTTTTTATTTGTTTATAAATCATCAATCGTCAGTGTTCAAGCCGCATTCCCCATCCTTCAAACATGAACATAATGGCAAATCCATACCACAGCGTGTATATCACGTAAAAAAGCAGAGAAAAAATGACAATGCCGTATCGGTCGGCAATTTTCTGTGGCTCAATTTTATAATAATTGTAGGAACATTCCACAGCCTTCTTTATCACCATGGCGACGACTTTGGCCTCTTTGAATTTTTTTTGTGCCTTTAAATCCTTATCCATGGACTTAAATGCCGTGTACCAGTTATAAAGGACCTGCCTTTCGTCGTACCCGTATTTTCCCTTTACCTTTTCTCCGTCATTTACATACATATAATCCGCATCGGCAAGACAGTTTTCAAGGATCTTCCCCAGATCACCGCTGACCTTAAGTTGCGCACCGGATACATTAACAAGTGCACCGCCCTTCATAAACAGGGACGTCGCCTGTTTCGCCTGTGCTTCGTCTTTCATATTAAGTGTTACACTGATAGAATTCCCAATAAACTTATCGGTCTCCTTATTGACCTTTGGAATATAATAAGCCGATCCCTTTGATATAGAATTATACAGGGAATCCAGGTAGTCCAGACCGTTTTGGCCCTTGAAAACAGGCGAAAACACTATTATCAATATAACAAAAAATCCGATCAACATTCCGAAACCGCCGTAGAATTCTTTTTTGTTCGCAATCATGATTTCGCCTCCTCTCCCTTCAGGACTTTAATATTCGCAAGGAACGTTCCGATCACCCAGACAGAAAATCCGGCGATGACAATAAAAAAAGCCCAGACCCCGATAGTTTCCAGGATAGCGCCGGCCTGTTTTGATATGGGAATGACCTCCATTTCGCCCAGTTTGGCAGGCAGGGCAAAGATACGGTTAACAAAACCGGCCAAAACAGCCATTGCGTAAAACCCGCGAATAGTAATGCCCTTAACAACTTTCGTAACCATTGCACCAATCTGAATACCGAGCAGGGACCCTAAAAGCATACCCATGGCCAGTGTGTAGAAAATAAAGCCGTAAATTGCATACTGGCTTATGGCAGCATAACCTGCAGTAAAGATGATCTGGAAAATATCGGTTCCAACCGTCGTCATGGATGAAACGCCCAGAATATAAACGAATATGGGGAATGTTAAAAAGCCGCCGCCGACTCCCATAATACCGGCTGCTATACCGACCAGAGCCCCTGAAAGGACTAAAAACAGCCATGAAATACTCCGTCCGCCCGGAGTCAGATCATAATCAAACTTAACCATGGGAGAGATCTTCATACCTTGCAGCTTTTTAGGAAGATTTCCCATCTCAGCCCCTTCATCTTTTCCGCCGTGGGCACCTTCGCCGCCACCGTGGGGAGCCTGTCCTTTTTCCGCCTTTCTCGCCTTGAGAAAATCGGCCATGGCATAAGTT
>JAUWMJ010000243.1 GCA_030613225.1 Desulfobacterales bacterium | reverse complement strand
TGAACGAAATCCTTTAAGGGGCCTATATTGCTATTCCCAGGTAGAAGAGGCGTTAGATAATAAGAGGGATTCTTGCTTTTTTTGGCCGGTTTTGTGGCCGATTTGCTTTTATCCATAATGTACTATTAATTAACATTAATTTTCTATTATAGCAATTAATATTTTAGCTTTTTTGATAAGTATTGGCCGGTTCATTGGCCGGTGAGAACCATGAGGACCATTCGTGCAGAACGTTCAAAACTCCAAATTAATATTATTAACATCCGGGTTTTTTCCTGCTGGGAAAACAGAAGCAGAAGACAGGAACGGTCAGGTCTTCCTGTTTCCCTATCCTTGTGCCGGAATTTCCAGAATTTTAACCACATGCCCGGTGGCATCCAAAAAGCGTTTAATACTGTTCCTTGAAATAACAAGGGTGCTCGTATTAATAAGAGGATGAAACTGGAATGCATCTGATTCCCATAAGGATTCATCAATTATAACTTCAACCTTATTTTTTTGATCATTCACGATTGCAAGTAGAGAAACCGAACCCGGTGTTATCCCAAGATGTTCCATAAGCCTGTCCGGAGATCCAAAGCTGATCTTGCTGCTTCCTAAAACCTCGGGCAGCACTTTTAAATTGGTCCGCTTGTCTGCCGGAACTACAACCAGAAAATGCCTGTTTCCTTTTTTGTCACGAAAAAAAAGATTTTTAGTTTTAGCCCCCGGCAGGTCGGGGGTTAATCGATGGACGTCTTCCACCGTAAATACCGGCGGGTGGTCATGGCGCTCATATTCAATATTACTATTATCAAGAAACTTATAAATGTCACTCATTTTTGGTATTATCCCTCAAATTCAGACCTCGTAATTAATTATCGAAACATAACTATCAACCTTTAAAATAACATGGATTTGCATGAAAATTGGACACTGGTCTAATTCAGGAATTAAGAGATTCAGGGATTTAGGAATTGAAGGAATTCTATTTATTTTAATTTATTGATTTTATCCTTTAATCCCTCAATCCCTTAATTCTTGAATTCCTCAATATGGCGCTAATAAATATAGATAGTGTTCAATAAATTTACTCATTTTAAGGGTAAGTTATGAGGTCTGGTTTATGGGAGGTCTTTGATTTTTTGAAAAGCACAGAATTGCACGAAAATTCATTGAATTTTGATGAACTTGTAAAAAGTCGAATTTTCCACAGAGAACACGGAAATCACAGAGATAACCAATTAATTAAACAAGCTATTCTCTGTGTTCTCTGCGAGCTCTGTGGTGAACAATGATTTTTTACGACGCCATCAATTTTGGCTTTTTAATATCGGTGAAATTTCCGTGAAATTCCGTGGTAAATCTTATAAATGACAAGTTGACAAAAAGGGCGGTATCCGGTATTTTAATTTCTATAGTTCAGCTGCATTTGCTGTTACTTAGGGCTCGCTTAAAAAGTGTCTGGAGAAATGTCATGGGGTTAAAAGTTACGATTGAAGAGGCTGTGCGAATTGGTGACGGAGTCTGGAAGGCGAGTCTTGAACCGGACGACACTACCACTTTCGGAGATTGCTCAAGTAAAATCGGGCCATATAGCATTCTTCTCCTGGAATCAGAAACTTACTTTGATGAAAAAACAAAACGTATTACTTTCGATCCCAAATCGACATGTTTAATCAATATAGGCAGCACCAATCAGGTATTTCTTTTAAGCGCATTGCCGTCTGCGCTCGAAGCATCCGTTACAGCGACTGCGGAAGCACCGAAACCTGAGAAAAAACCTGTTAATGCCAAACGGATCTCAGAAAAAAAGCTGCCGAAAAAAAAGCCGCCTAAAAAAGATACTAAATATGTGCTTTCACAGGTCGTACCTCCTGGTGATAAGCTTTTTCTCATTGAACTTCCCCCTGATATCCGAAGCTTTGGCGAAGTATTACTTTCCAGAGTAAGACATCATTTTAAAGGAGAACTGCACTACGAACCGCGCAGCGGTAAATTCGACGAAACGCCTGATATCTTTTGGACAGTTAAAATTCAATCTCATTCCCGCTCGTTAAAAATAACAATACGCGGAGCACCGGATATTTTCAAAGTGCCACCAAAGATAAACCTGTTTAGAGATAAATTCGGCTATTCGGCCTTTGAAATTTCAAAAAAGGAACAAATCGCCAGTGCAGTCTCCTTAATTAAGCAGGCATCGAAAAATTGAAACTAAAAAATTGGTATGATTTGGGCTTTTTCCAAAGGGAACACGGATAAGCACGGGTTACGCAGATATATTAATTTTTACTGCTGCAAGTTAAGTACCAGCATATGAAAATCCGTGTAAATCTGTGTGAATCTGTGTCCTATTTTAAAAGTGATTATCCATAACCCCGCATTAATTTTATGAAACATCTTAAAAAGCTTCCGGAAATTCTGGCAGCGGATTTTGAGAGAAAATGGAATGCCTTTTGTATCGCATCAGATAAAGCAGATATTTCTTTTCCTGAGAATCCCGCATTTCTTAAAGAACTAAAGCAAGTATTTACCTTTAGCGATTTTGTTGCCTTATCCTGCACCCGCAACCCCGAAATGCCGGCCGGTCTTATTGAAAGCGGCGACCTTCACCGACGTTATTCCTCTGATTCATACAGCGAAAAACTTAAAACATCTCTTGCCGGTATCAAGGAAGACCCGACACTTGAGCAGACTCTCCGTCTTTTTCGAACCCGTGAAATGGTTCGTATTGCATGGCGAGATCTTACAGGTCTTGCGGATCTGACGGAAACCATGTCCGATCTTTCAGCCTTTGCCGACGCCTGTATAGACCATACACTTTCAATCCTCTATGACCGGCAGTGCACGGAATTCGGAATCCCCACAGGATCTGACAATTTGCCCCTGCGTCTTATTGTCATCGGCATGGGTAAGCTTGGCGGGCATGAGCTCAATTTTTCCTCTGACGTGGACCTTATCTTCGCCTTTGCTGAGCAGGGAAAAACAAAACAGGGACCTGAATCTATAAGTAATGAAGAATTCTTTCTACGCCTTTGCCGACAACTTATCAGGATAATCGGAAAAGCTACTTGCGATGGTTTTGTCTTTCGGGTCGATACCAGGCTTCGCCCTTTTGGTGAAAATGGGCCGTTGTGCATGAGTTTTGATGCGATGGAGCAGTATTATCAACGGCAGGGACGTGAATGGGAGCGTTATGCGTGGATAAAGGCGAGGGTCGTCGCAGGTGATAAAGAGGCGGGAAAACAACTCCTTGAAAAGCTTAAGCCCTTTATTTATCGCAGGTACCTCGATTTTGGCGTTTTTGGATCCCTAAGGGATATGAAGAAGAAGATTACCCTTGAAGTAAAAAGAAAAGGGATGAAAGAAGATATCAAGCTTGGTCCCGGAGGAATACGCGAAATCGAATTTTTCGGGCAGATATTCCAGCTAATAAGGGGCGGTGTTGTACCCGCTCTCCAGGAGCGACGGATTGAAAAGGTATTAAGAATTCTTGCCGAAGAAAACTATTTTCCGCAGAATGTATGCGACGAACTTTTGCAGGCATACGAATTTTTAAGAAAGACTGAACATCGTCTTCAGGAATTTTATGATCAGCAAACCCACAAACTTCCTTCAGATCCGGTTGACAGAGAGCGACTGGCTGCATCAATGGGTTTTGATAGTTATAAAATTTTTAGTGAGCATCTTGAAAAGCACAGAAAAAATGTTCATGCACATTTTATGGCGCTTCTTAAAACAAGGGACTCAAAAGGAAAGGATGAAATAGCTTCGGATGAACTTGGCAGCATATGGCTCGGTCTGACGGATGATGAGCATTTCGGGCAAATCCTTTTAAATGCCGGCTATAACAAGCCTGACGAGGTGATACGTTTGCTTGATCACCTGCGCAATGATCTTGCAACAAGAGCGCTCAGCACTGAAGGCCGAAGCCGTCTTGATAAGCTGGTTCCGCTTGTTTTAAAAGAAATTAGTACTGTCGAGCAGCCGGATATTACTTTAAATCGGATTGTTGATCTGATTAAGACCATTGAAAGGCGTACCTGCTATCTTGCCCTTTTGATTGAAAACCCTTCAGCACTTACCCACCTGGTCAAACTGTCATGCGCCAGTCCTCTTATCACATCCCTGCTGGCCGCTCATCCCGTACTTTTAGATGAACTTCTGGACACGCGCACCCTCTATGTTCCGCCACAAAAGGAGGAGCTTAATGCAGAGCTTAAGAAGAAACTTGAACAAGTAAATACCCATGAACTTGAATATCAGATTGAACAGCTGTGCATTTTCAAACAGGCGAACACATTGCGCGTTGCGGCAGCGGATGTAACCGGATCGCTTCCCCTCATGCGCGTCAGTGATCATCTTACCTATATTGCAGAAACTGTTTTAAATGAAGTAGTTGATCTTGCATGGAACCATCTGGTCGAAAAGCACGGAACCCCGACCTGTCTTCTGGACGGGAAAAAATGCGACAGGGGATTTGTCGTTATCGCCTATGGAAAGCTTGGCGGAATAGAGCTCGGATACGCTTCTGATCTTGACCTTGTCTTTCTTCATGCAGGAAGCACTGGGCAGACAACAGGCGGCATGCGGCAAATTGACAATACCCAGTTTTTTGCCCGTCTGGGACAGCGCGTAGTCCATATTTTAACTGCCCATACCCGCGCGGGAAATTTATATGAGATTGATATGAGATTACGACCCAGAGGAAGTTCCGGTGTTCTGGTCAGTCAGATAGAAGCCTTCAGCGAATATCAGCATAAAAGCGCCTGGATCTGGGAACACCAGGCCTTTATAAGGGCAAGGGCCATATGCGGAGATATCCATTTAATAGAGCATTTTAATAATGTACGAAAAGAAGTTCTTTCGAGACCAAAAGATAATATAAGGCTTCGGGGTGAAGTTTCCGACATGCGCGAGCGATTGCGCAAGGAACATTTAAAGCCAAAGCCCGGTATTTTTGACATCAAACAGGACAGGGGCGGAATTGTTGATATAGAATTTCTGGTTCAGTACCTGGTTTTATTAAATTCCAATAAATACCCGGAACTTTTAAAATGGACTGATAATGTCCGCCAGATCCAGTCCCTGACTGAAACCAGGGTAATTGACGAATATACTGCTTACCTGCTCAGGCACGCCTACCTGATATTCAGAGCGGTTGCTCACAAGTTCAGTCTCCAGGAAAAACACGTCGAGGTACCTGAAGATAAATTTTACAGACTGCAGGAAAAAATAATCAAGATCTGGAAAGTTTTTATGGAAAAAGAATAGCTATTTTTTTGATAATTTTCAAACCAGGTCGGTTTCAAGATTGACAACAAGATAATTTAAACGTAATTGTGCTGACTGACCAGTTATAATTGATGCATTCGTAAAAAGTCCCAATTCCGTCACTCCGGCGAAAGCCGGAGTCCAGAAGCTATTGAAATGACTGGATTCCGGCTTTCGCCGGAATGACTAAAAGGGATATTTTCGACTTTTTACGAGACCGTCATAATTGATGAATTCGTAAAAAGGCGAATTT
>JAUWMJ010000093.1 GCA_030613225.1 Desulfobacterales bacterium | reverse complement strand
CTTTAAGGGATGTATAAATTCAATGGGGTCTTCAACGGTAAGGATATGGTGCGCGCGTTTTGTATTTAAATAATCGACCATGGCTGCAAGGGTTGTTGATTTCCCCTGGCCTGTTGCGCCGGTTACCAGAATCAATCCCTGGTGATTATCAAGAATTTTGTCGACAATGGCAGGCATTCCCAGTTCTTTAAGTGTGGGAATCTTTGGAGGGATTACACGAAAAACAGCAGTTAAACCGTTATGGTGCACCATGGCGCTGCCACGAAATCGACCGAGATTCGGTATCTCAATGGCAAAATCGAGCTGCAGATCCTTTCCAAGCCTTTCTCTTTGGTTTTTATCAAGAATTTCAAGTATTGCGTGTTTGCACTGCTTTGGAGTCAGTGCGGAGCTTTTCATTTTCATGAGTCTGCCAAAACGCCGAAAAATAAACGGTTCCTCAGGGACTACGTGAATGTCAGAGGCTTTATAATTAACTGCCGCCTTAAAAACTTTTTCCAGTATTGCCATAAAATACACCCTTTATATATTGATAATCTTTCACGGAACGTTGAAATTAGAAAATAGAAATTGGAAATATGGCTTTCATGCTTTGAAATTGTTTACAGTTGTCGGTTTACAGTTCACGGTTGTGCTTGTGCTCTGTACGGCGTCTTGTCAAGGCGAAGCTGGGAAGCGCAGCTTGAAGCCAAAAGCGAAGCATGGGTCATCTCTCCCGAATTTCTACTTTCCAATTTCCCCGCTTTCCTTTCGTTAAAGACGGGATCTACGCTACGCTACGACAAGTTTCAAGCTGTGAACGGCTACCAAACCATTCAGTGCAGGTTAAATTTTATCTTACAAAAAAGCTAATCCCAAATTATTGCTCCGTCTTATCGGCTATCATATCGACAGGCACAATGATTTCAATATGGTCCTTTTGAACATTTAAAAAGGATGCGTTGAAAATCAGGTTACCGTTAATGTCCATTACTTCAGCATCGGTCACTGCTACAAACGGTTTGGCTTCAACAATATAATCTGTCAGGCGGGCATTTGAATAAAGAGAAATATTACCCTTGATACGGTGATTTGTAGTTAGTATTACCACTTTAGTTTTGTCTGTTTGCTCATTCAATGATTTGACCTCCATATTTGCTAATTTTCAAACTCTGTTTTTCAATAATATCGGCATATTTAATAATTTCTTTACGAAACCTTTTAAAATTTACCGTTTTTCAAAGATTTCGCAGCTATAATTATGCTATTATCGTCGGGCTGTGTCAATACTACTTCAAACTTTGTTCAGGAAAAGACATGGCCACGTCAAAATTGCATCTAACATGGTGATTTTAAAACGTAATGTCTCTGATTGTAAAATCCCCCCTACCCTCCTTTTCAAAGCTGGATTTTTTACTCGGATTATATCTGACTTTGAAGTTTCCCTTCAAGATAAGCAAGATAAGATTCCTGTCTTGACAAATCCCGGCAGATTTTCATAGGATGAGTGTCTTCTTGGGGAAATTCTTTATTAGCTGACATATAAATAAAGGAGCTTAAAATGAAAGATGTCGTAATCGTTTCAGCATGCCGGACGGCTATAGGCGCATTCGGCGAAAGTCTGAGGGACAGCAATGCCGCTGTTTTAGCCGGTATCACTATGAAAGAGGCTATTAAAAGAGCAGGCATAGACCCTGAAATTATTGATGATATACGATACGGCTGCTGCATGGAGCCTGTTGACGCCCTTAACGTAACCCGCGTAGGCGCACTTCTTGCCGGTCTTCCGGACTCAATTCCTGCTGTAACGATTAACCGCGTTTGCATATCATCAATGGAAGCTATTATCTCCGGCATGGCAATGATTCAGGCCGACATGGCCGATGTGATACTTGCAGGCGGTGTCGAGCACATGTCCGGCGTAGCTTACACCGTGCCGGCAGCGCGCTGGGGCTGTCGCCTCCAGGACCGGGTATTTGTCGATTCCATGATCCACGCCCTTCACTGCGGATCACACATCATACCTCATCCTGAAGACGGGCCTGTAAACGCAGATGAACCCCCTTTGAGTTTTTTCAAGGGAAAGCCATATATTATGGGACATACCGCTGAATTCATAGCCCAGCACATGGATATTTCTAGGGAAGAAATGGATGAAGTTGCATTAAGAAGCCAGAACAATGCGGAAAGAGCGACAAACGACGGTTCATTCAAAGATGAAATTGTTCCCGTGGAAATCCCGGTAAGAAAAAAAGATCCAATCATCTTTGACAAAGACGAACATTTCAGGCCCGGTTTGACAATGGAACAGCTTGCCAAGCTTCCGCCTGCCTTTCTGCCCAAAATCGGCAAGGTTACTGCAGGAAATTCCAGCGGTATCAATGACGGGTCTTCGGGTATGGTAATCATGTCTGCCCAAAAAGCTAAATCCCTGGGAATTCATCCTCTTGCCAGGATAAAGGCTGTTGGAAAAGGTGCATGCCACCCTTCAGTAATGGGACTTTCTCCTTTACCTGCTGTAAAGGATCTTTTTAAAAGGAGCAGTCTAAAAATAGAAGATTTTGAGCTTATAGAGCTAAATGAGGCCTTTGCCGCTCAGTACATAGGCTGCGAAAGGGAGCTGAACCTAAACAGGGAGATCACAAATGTTAACGGGTCCGGAATCGGCCTGGGGCATCCTGTGGGTGCGACAGGCGCCAGGATCATGGTAACTTTAATACATGCTATGAAAAAAAGAGGTAAAACTCTCGGCCTTGCCACCCTTTGCGGCGGCGGAGGAGTGTCGATGGCTTGTGCTGTTGAAATAATTTAAAATCAACCCAATTTATGAGGTAACGCTATGATTATAGGCATTCTGAAAGAAATCAAGGCTGAGGAAAACCGTGTTTCCATGACCCCTGCCGGAGCGGAAGTCATGAGACAAAACGGGCACACTGTTTTAGTGGAAAAAAACGCCGGCATAGGCAGCGGATATCAAGACAGCGCATATCTTAAAAGCGGGGCCGAGATAGTCGATACACCGGCAGAAATCTATAACCGTGCTGATATGGTTATGCATGTCAAAGAACCCCTGCCGTCGGAATATGAGCTTATCAGGGAAAACCAGATTGTATTTACCTATCTTCACCTTGCAGCGGCGGAAAAACTGACCAAGGCTCTCATCAAGAGCAAAAGCATCAATATTGCATATGAAACCATTCAGAAAGAAGACGGCTCCCTGCCTCTGCTAACACCGATGAGCGAAGTGGCAGGTCGCATGGCGATTCAGCAAGGAGCAAAGTACCTTGAAATGATAAACGGGGGAAGGGGAGTTCTTTTAGGCGGCGTCCCGGGAGTAAGTCCGGGCACGGTTCTCATTTTAGGCGGCGGAGTAGTCGGAACCAATGCCGCAAAGATGGCATGCGGCTTAGGTGCTAAGGTTTACATCCTCGATTACAACCTTGATCGCCTGCGCTACCTGAGTGATGTAATGCCCGCCAACTGCTTTCCCTTAATGGCAAGCCCTGCAACTACACGCAAACTTGTTAAAGAAGCCGACGTGGTTATCGGCGCCGTACTTATTCCCGGTGCAAAGGCCCCGAAACTCATCACAAAGGAAATGCTGAAAACCATGAAAAGGGGCACTGTAATCGTGGATGTTGCCATAGATCAAGGCGGGTGCTTTGAAACGTCGAAACCGACCACACATTCAGACCCGATCTACACTGTAGACGGCATAATACACTACTGTGTAGCGAACATGCCGGGTGCTGTGCCCAAAACGTCCACAAACGCGCTGACTAATGCAACACTTCCCTATGCAGTTGAAATAGCCAACAAAGGGTGGAAAAAGGCTATAAAAGAAAATCCTGAAATTAAACCCGGCGTAAACGTTGCCATGGGTAAAGTGGTTTACAAAGGGGTTGCTGATGCATTCGGCCTTGAGTGCGTTTCCATTGACGATTTGTTATAGTTCGATGATTATAATAAAAACAATCACGAAAACACGAAAGAGGGAAAACACGAAATACAAATTTCTTTTTTCGTGTTTTCGTAATTTCGTGCTTTCGTGATGAAAAATTTTATTAATCTCGGTTTATCCGGGTTGGGTTTATAAGGTAATTTCTTTGGAATCCCCTCTCACATGGGCTGAAATCGATTTAAACGCTATAGCTCATAATGTACTTGAGCTGCGGCGTATTACCGCCCCTTCTGCACGCCTTATGGTTGCCGTAAAAGCAAATGCATACGGCCACGGCATTATCGAAGTGGCAAGACAGGCATTGGAAAGCGGTGCAGACGCTCTTGGAGTGGCAAGGGTTGACGAGGGAATTCGGCTTAGACAAGCCGGTATAGATGCCCCTGTCCTGGTTTTCGGATACACACCGTCATCTGAAGCCGCCAGGCTTTATGAGTTTGACCTGATCCAGACCGTCTATTCCTATGAAACAGCCCGGGAGCTTTCCGACACAGCATCCTCTTTAAATATAAAAATCAACATTCATCTTAAAGTCGATACAGGGATGGGGAGACTCGGTCTCCTGCCGGACAGTCGCCGCGCCGCTCCTGCCGACAGGGCTGTTGAAGAGGTTAAATCCATCGCAGGACTTTCAGGTCTTAAACTTGAAGGAATATTTACCCATTTTGCTACAGCAGACTGGTCTGACAAGTCGTATGCCGAAAAACAGTTTCAAATTTTTTCAAGTTTTTTAGACCAGCTTCACAAAGCCGGTTTGCAATTTAGCGTAAAGCACGCAGCCAACAGCGGTGCGATTATAGACATGCCACAAACCCATCTTGACATGGTACGGGCGGGCATCAGTGTTTATGGCCTCTATCCATCTGATGAGACTGATAAAAACCGTATAAAACTTCTGCCTGTAATGTCTTTAAAAGCAAGGATTATTCATCTGAAGAAAGTATCTGCCGGTTTCATGGTCAGTTACGGCATTACCCATAAAACAAAAAAACCGACAACCATTGCCACAATACCCGTAGGTTATGGAGACGGATTCAGTCGCCTGATGTCATCTCGCGGCCATATGCTTGTACATGGACAAAAAGCGCCCATTATTGGCCGTATTTGCATGGATCTTACAATGCTCGATGTAGGGCACATCCCGGAAGTTAAAATCGAAGATGAGGTGGTCGTTTTCGGCCACCAGGGCAACGCATCCATTACTGCCGATGAGATTGCAGAACTTACTGGCACCATCAACTATGAGGTTGTAACCAGGATATCGGCTCGTGTGCAGAGAGTGTATCTTTGAAAATCTTTGTAACCGTTCACGGGTTCAAAGGTTCAGGGTTCAGAGGTTTGAAGTTCAATGCAAATCTCAACCGTTGATACGTCAAGCTTGAACTTTGGTTGCGACTTTGGGTTGAAAAAGCAAATTTATGGCACAGCAGGTTGATTAATATGCAAAATGGCGAAATAATTCGATTGAGAGACCCCCTGAGACTTATTCATTCCATCGGGCTTCAGCAAAAAAAGCAACTTTGAACCTTTGAACCCTGAACCTCTGAACCCTGAACCTCTGAACCCATGTACCCTGAACCTCTGAACCCCTGAACGCATGCCATCTTTTTTTACAATTGCAGAAAATCTTTTACCCGCAACATGATATCTTCTGCATGATCCGGCTTTGTCCACACAATCTCAGGATCCGCATTGAACCAGGTCATCTGCCGCTTTGCATACCTTCTTGTATCCCGCTTTAAAGTCTGGATTGTCTCGTCTAATAAAACACGCCCTTTAATAAAATCGACCATATGTCTATAGCCGATGGACTGCATGGATTTGAGGTCTTGTGAATAGCCCCTTTCCAGCAGGCCCCTTACTTCATCCACAAGTCCTTTCTCTATCATCACATCAACCCTTTGGTTTATACGATCGTACAACGCTTCCCTTTCCATTTGCAGGCCGATTTTCAAAACCTTGTATCGCTTATCCGCAAACCTATGCTCTCCATGGTGCTTTGAAATCGTTTTGCCGGTTGCTTCCGCCAATTCAAGAGCTCTTATTATTCTGTATGTATCATTAGGATGGATTCTCCCGGCCGCAACAGGATCGCTTTTAGCCAGCCTTTTATATAGAAAACCGGCTCCATAAGCATCAGCTTCCCCTTTAAGTCTCATGCGAATATCATAATCAGCAGGATCCGCACCAAAAAGTCCGTGGATAAGCGCCTTGATATAAAGCCCTGTCCCCCCTGCAACAATCGGAACAATACGCCTTTTATCCAGCTTAAGCACCTTCTTGTGAGCAATCTCGGAAAAGAGCGCAGCATCAAAATGTTCGTCAGGATTAACAATGTCTATCATATGATGGCGAATCCTGACCTGCTCTGCCGGTACAGGTTTGGCCGTTCCGATATCCATATGCCTGTATATCTGCATCGAATCCGCACTGATTATTTCACCGTTAACAGCCTCGGCAATTTTAATGGCAACAGAAGTCTTTCCGATTCCCGTGGGTCCGCATATAATAATAACTTTTGGTTTTCTGCCGGTAGAGTTCATTTTTTTCTTTTCGTTTTTCGGTTAAGCCTTTTCTCAACACAAAGGCACCAAAAACACAAAGAAAAAATAAAAGATACCCATATTAAATAAAATAATTTAGATTGCTCTGTTTAAATCAAATTTTTAGATTGGCTGTTTGGAGGAAATTTACAATTATGATTTCGGTTAATTATGTCCAATTTCACATGCCGGAAAGCCTGTGGATGATTTAAAAAAAATTCATCATAACTTTGAGGGCTCGCGAAAAAATAACTTCACATTTTATACATCCCGGATTCAGGTCATCTTTGCCCGATCCTCAACTCCAAAATCCTCGAAATAGCTTGTTATTCCTGTGGTTTTGCAGCCTCGGATCGAACAAAGATGACCTAAATCCATGCGCCTACAATGTAAATTTATTTTTGCGCGAGCCCTAAGTTTTATTGACAAGTTATTAATCGACATATATTAGAATTCAGCTTAATCTTAATTTAGGTTTAACAAAGGAGATTAATTAAGATGACCAAAAAAATCACAGGATCGGTACTTGTTGTGGGCGGCGGTATCGCCGGTATGCAATCGGCACTCGATTTAGCTAATTCAGGGTATTATGTTCACCTTCTGGAAAAATCATCGTCCATTGGTGGGGCAATGGCTCAGCTTGACAAGACATTCCCTACCAATGACTGTGCAATGTGAATTATCTCTCCAATACTGGTCGAGGTCGGCCGGCATTTAAACATTGAACTGCACACCTTATCAAAAATCAAAGATGTTAAAGGAAAACCTGGAAATTTTCAGATAACCCTTCACAAAACACCGCGCTATATTGACCCTGACAAATGCACCGCATGTAACGATTGTACGGAAGTCTGTCCTGTGGAATTGCCAAGCGAATACGACGAGGGTTTGGGCAACAGAAAAGCTATTTATAAAAAATATGCCCAGGCTATTCCAGGAGCCTTTGCCGTACAAAAGGTTGACAAGGCTCCATGCCGCCTTGCCTGCCCTGCGGGTTTGAATGAGCAGGGGTATGTCCAGATGGTAGGGCAAGGGAAATATAAGGAATCTCTTGAAATTATAATGGAAGACCTGCCGCTACCGGGAGTCCTTGGTAGAATTTGCCCCCATGGTTGCGAAGACGCCTGCCGCAGGTGTGAAGTTGATGATCCTGTTGCTATTCGGGACCTCAAGCGCCTGGCTGCTGATCAATTTGACCCCCGGAATATTGAAGTAAAATGCCTGCCGACTAGAAAAGAAAAGGTTGCAATTATAGGGTCAGGTCCTGCGGGACTTTCCGCTGCCTATCAATTGGCTCGAAAGGGAATTTTATCCACTATTTTTGAAGCCCTGCCCGAAGCAGGCGGAATGCTGCGAGTCGGTATTCCTGCGCACCGACTGCCAAGAGAGGTTCTGGATAAAGATATTGAGGTGGTGACAAATCTCGGTGTAGAAATTAAGACCAATACGCCCCTTGGGCCGGAATTGACTGTGGATGATCTGTTCAGCCAGGGCTATAAAGCTGTTTACATAGCAATCGGTGCTCATGTGGGAATCGAGCTTGGAGTTCCGGGTGAAAAGGCCAATGGTGTGCGACAGGGCGTTGATTTCTTAAGAGAAGTAAATCTTTCCGGCAAAGCCAAGGTGGGAGAAAGTGTTGGCATCATCGGAGGCGGAAACGTGGCTATTGATGTAGCCCGTTGTGCTGTTCGGTTGGGGGTAAAAGAAGTCAGCATTATCTATCGTAGGTCCCGTGCCGAAATGCCCGCCTGGGAGGAAGAGATTCAAGCGGCAGAAGATGAAGGTGTTAAAATTACCTACCTTTCAGCCCCCCAGGAGGTCTTGATAGAAGATGGTAAGGTCGTCGGTCTCCGTTGTATCAGGATGGAACTTACTGAACCCGATTCATCGGGGAGAAGAAAGCCGGTTCCGGTTCCGGGAACAGAATACGACGTAAAAATCGATCAGCTTATTCCTGCCATCGGCCAGAGACCCGATCATTCAGCCATAGAAGATATAGCAGACCTGGAGTTTTCCAGATGGGGAACCACCGAAGTTAACACAATCACATATGCCACCGGCCGTGAAGGAGTTTTTGCCGGAGGAGATGTGCAAACCGGCCCGTGGGTTGCCATTGGTGCAATTGCAGCCGGTAAGGAAGCTGCGGAATCTATTGTCAGGTATATTGACGGGCAGGATATGGTCGAAGGTCGCGAACCGATTGTTAAAGATGATCCGGTTTATCGCCCGATTCCTAAAGATGCACCAAGGACAGCCAGGGCAAAAATGCCTGAACTGCCTCTTAAACAGCGCAAAGGCAATTTCAAAGAGGTTGAGCTTGGCTACGCTGAACCTGATGGGCAG
>JAUWMJ010000171.1 GCA_030613225.1 Desulfobacterales bacterium | reverse complement strand
GGGGGGTCGGTTTTTATAAGTTGGAAAATAATTTTATTAACCTTAAAAGGAGGAACAAATGAAAAAATTATTACCTTTATTTAGTGTGTTACTTTTTGCAGCTGCCTTCGTTATAGCAGTTCCAGGCAATACCCTGGCAGCGGCTACAATATCTGCTGCTGATTACAAAGCAGGCGACAAGGTTACCATAGAGGGCACCATCGAGCCAGGCAAGGATCTGTATATCGCAATTGCGCAATCTGAAATGTTTGCGCCGGCGGATACAAGCGGTACTTTTGAAGTCAAAAGGCTTAAAAAAGATGGGAAGAAGAAAAAATTTAACAATGATACAAAGATCCCACCGCTTTATTATATGCTCACAACCAATCCTGATGCCTTTGGTAAAACAGATAAGAAGAGATTCGGTGGTCCATCGGTTATTCTGGGTAAGGGTAGAGGGATTTACTCCACCACAATGTTCTATCTGAAAAAGAAGTTCGGCGATGTGGATGCCGAAGCCAAATCCATGCTGGGCCCCATCAAGTCTGAAGATCAGTGGAATTTTCTCAAATACGCCAACGAGTCCGGTTACGGAATCAACACCATTGTTAAAGAAAGCAGCAGGGTGGGCAAGGTAACTATTTTTTCCCGTACTGTAATCACTGATGAAGGGAGCGGCAAATACTGGGATAAAAACACGTCAATCAAATTGGATAAAGCCACTGGTACATTTACCGCTTCATTTAAATCTTTTCGCCATACACCGCCTGACACCAAATTTGACGTCTATGTCAACGGCGAAAAGAGCGGCTCGTATAATGTGAAGAAAAACGGCTTCTGGCTGTCCAAAGGCTTTCGCTATATGAACCCCCTCTGGATTACTATCGGGGCTATTCTTGTAGGAACATACTTTTCCATGATCGGGGCCGCAGGCGGCATGCTCATGGCGGCATTCCAGATTCTGATTGTCCATACCGCCGGGCCGGTAGGAATAAATGCTGCTAACGTATTAAAGCCCTCCAACATGGCCCTGACCCTGTTTTCACCGCTTGGTTCTTTCTATCGGTATGCTATAGTCGAAAGGCGGGTAGCCTGGCCGGTGGGCATCTCCTTTGGGGTCGGTATTTTCATAGGGTCTATCTGGCTGGGGAAATATGTCTCGGCATACCTTCCAATGAAAGCTTATAAGGAGTGGCTGGCCGTCCTCGTGGTACTCATGGGCATTCAGACCCTAAGGGAAATGATGCCCAAGGCCATGGAGAAACGGAAAAACATCAAAGCCATGATAAAGAAGTTCAACGATGCAGTAGCCAAAGCTAAGGCTGACGGAACTTCCGTTGAAATGGGCAAGATCGAACCTGTAAAAACCGGCATTATGGATTACCGGTTTACGTTCTGGGGCGAAGAATTCAAGATCAATCCCCTGCTTTTTGCCATTTTGGGTCTTGCCATCGGTGTGGTTTCAAGATCTTTCGGTATCGGCGGTGGGTTCCTTCTGGTACCTGCTATGACTACACTGGGGGCGCTTCCCATGTATGTGGCGGTTCCGATTTCCCTTATCGGCACCAGTTTTTCCAGTATCGGCTCTTTTATTGGGTACCTGATAAACGGTTACTTTCCTGATATGGTTCTGATGATCTGTATTATCATCGGCGGGTTTGCCGGCGGTATGCTGGGCAGCCGCGCGCAGAAGATGTTCAGTGAGAAAACCCTGAAGATCGTTCTGGCCGTAACCCTGTTCTTCCTGTTCTTCAGGTTCTTTAAAATTGAAATCTGGATATAAAGCTTAAACAGGAAATGTAATTGTAAATTAAGGGGAGGGAAGGGAAAACTTTCCTCCCCTTTTCATTTCATTAGACGATTAAACCTGATGAATTCGTAAAAATTTGAATTCATCAAGTTTTAGGTGTTAAGTTTTATGTTTTATGTTAATGATATTATCTGTTTTAAAAGAAACTTAGAACTTAAATCCTAAAACTTAAAACGTTTCGCAAAAAGTGGTTTTTTACTTTTTACGAAACCATTAAATATTCCTTATTTAACGACGGACAATTGACCAAAAACAACGGACAATTGAGCGTTTTTCGCTCAATTAGGGTTTTACTTAAATGGAAGAATTGTTAGACAGCCTATGGTTTAAAATAATGGATTTAATCCATTATTTTGTCTGTTTTCTTGACTATATTTTCGCCCCCTTAAATTTTTTAGGTCCGGTTTTTGCCATATCAACAATCGCTTTCATTACAGTCGCAATAACAAAAATTCTGACAATAGTATTTAAAACCAAGCGATACGAAGCATTAAAAAAAGATTTTAAGCACTGGTATAATATACGCCAGGAGGCCATGAAATGCGAAGACCCTGAGAAAGGCAAACTCCTTGCAAGAAACATTGACCAGGTAAAACTGAACAAGGTCTATTATGATTTCTTTTTTGAAGGATTTATGATCGGCATTATAACAAAGTATCTTCCAATTTTAATCTTTGCGGCATATGTTAATGAAGCATATAGAACAGAAAATTTAATCAAGGTTTTCGGACGTGAGTATGTATTCAAATTTGCTGGTTCCGGGCCAAAGCCGGTTCTTGTAGGAGGTGTATTCTGGTTTATAGTGTCAATCCTTCTTATTTACCTGTGCTGGTTTCTTATTAAAAGAGTGTACAAGAAAGTCATGGCGAAACAGAACCAGTCAGGCTAATAAAATGATTTTTAATTATGAAAAACAGAATCTACATATTTGTTTTTTTTCTTGCCGCTTTATCGTGGACAATTCTATGCCCGAACCCGGCTTTTGCCACCTGTGATTATGGCCGGATAGAGGGTGTCCTTACCCACCAGTTAGCTCATATCTTTTTTATAATTTCCATGGGAATTCTCATTCACCGGCTGAGGATTAAAAAACCTCACCTGTCGTCAGGCTGGAAATTCATACAGTATTCAGCACTCTTTTTTATCCTGTGGAGCCTGGATGCGTTTGCGGTTCATTTCTTGAATGAGCAGTTTAATATAATACAGGTAAAACCAATAGGACCATGGCAAATTAAGATAAATGATTGCTTTGATAACAATCTTCTTAAAGTATTTTATTATCTTGCCCGGATGGACTATCTGCTTTTCATGCCTGCTTTTATCTTTTTATATTATGGTTTAAAGCGCCTTTTAAAAGAAAGCTACCCGAATGTTTCAGAGCCTGATTTTTCAGAAAAGGAGCGGGTATGATTATTTCTTCATTACCCATATCGATTGTCGATCTTGCAGGCTCGATCTTAGTAGCAGTCTTATCCCTTTTTTGCCTGAATATTACCCGTAAACTGAAAAATCAGGAACCGGGAAAGATGATATGGGAATATCTTTTCTGGATTTGCTTCGCCCTTGTTTTTTTTGCAGTTTTTAGATCTGCAGGGCACATTCTCAAACATATCCTTTTACTGTCAGGCAATGAATTGATATCGAATTCGATAAACTCCTTTACAGGACCTGTAAATTCATTCATGCTCATATTTATTGCAGTAGTTACATTTTTTTTTACACGAGTCTGGAAGTTTAATCAGTATATGCTAAAAGGTAAGAAGGGAAACCATTCCGGTTCAATATTGCCTGTTGATACAAGTCCGGACAATGAGTCTTCAGATTACAGTAGCGCCACCAGTTATTCCTTTAAGGATACGGAACAAAAAAAGTTAATGGAGAACCAGATGGCTCAGGCTGACAAACTTGCCTCTATGGGTCAGCTTTCAGCAGGTATTGCCCACGAGATGAATAACCCATTAGGAATTATACTCGGATATACCCAGCTTTTATTAAGAGATGAAGATCCTGAGGCAGAGCGGTATAAGGATCTTAAAACAATTGAAAAACATGTAAAAAGCTGCAAATCTATTGTTGAAGACCTGCTGAGTTTTTCCAGAAGTTCAAAACGGGAAAGAGAAACAATAAACATCCATGAGGCAATAGATGACGTGCTGAATTTTGTTGTGCAGCATTCCGACCTTGATAAAGTAGAAATTATCAGAGATTATGATAAAAATGTTCAGCCTTCACTTTTAAATGAAAGAAAGATAAAGCAGGTATTTATGAACCTTATCATGAATGCAAAGCATGCCGTCGGCAAAACCGGAACTATAAAAGTTGTTACAGGTTTAAATAAATCTGCTAAACAGTTTTATATCCAGGTTACGGATACTGGTTATGGGATTGAAAAAAAGAACCTGTCCCGCATTTTCGATCCTTTTTTTACAACAAAACCTTCCGGGGAAGGAACCGGCCTTGGCTTGTCTGTGAGTTACGGAATAATAAAAAATCACAGTGGTGAAATTTTGGTGGAAAGTAAAAGGGGAAAAGGTTCCACTTTTACAGTTGTTCTGCCGGTTAACTCGCAGCACAGGGGAAAGAATTGATGAAAAGATCAATTTTAATTGTTGATGATGAGATTGATATGCTACAGCTTTTAAAACGGAGCCTGGAACCTGATTTAAATTGCAGAGTTGAAACAGCCATATCCGGCGAACAGGCATTGCGGCTGCTCGAAAGTAAGATATTTGATCTTGTTTTAGCCGATATAAAAATGCCCGGCATGGATGGCCTGGAGCTTCTGGAATTAATAAAAAGAGAAAATTCTGACATTACCGTACTAATGATGACCGGCCACGGTGATATAGAGACAGCCGTGGAAGCCATGAAAAGCGGCGCATACGATTTTATTACAAAGCCCTTTGATCATGATGCTCTTGTGCTGCGACTGGAAAAAGCTCTGGAAAGAAGCAGCCTGATTATGGAGAACATAAGACTCCAGAAAGAGTGCAGGGAGAGTGATGTATTTCAGAAACTGGTTGGAAAAAGCTCAAAAATGCAGAGGGTGTACGAGACGATACAGATGGTGGCTAAAACGGATTTAACGGTTCTTATCACCGGGGAATCAGGTACAGGAAAAGATCTTACCGCAAGAGCCATACACGCATTGAGCAATCGCAACAAAGGGCCTTATGTCGCTGTCAACTGCCCTACTGTGCCTGAAAACATCCTTGAGAGTGAACTGTTCGGCTATAAAAAAGGAGCTTTCACTCATGCAACACAAAATAAGACGGGCCTTTTTCAGGCGGCCCACAGAGGTACCATATTTTTGGATGAAATAGGGGATATCAGCCCCACCATACAGACTAAACTGCTTCGTGTATTGCAGGAAAAAGAGATTAAACCTTTAGGCGATACAAAAACCGTTGAAGTGGATGTACGCATAATCTCTTCTACAAACCGGAATCTCAAGGAAAAGATAAAAAATGCCGAGTTCAGGGAAGATTTTTTCTATAGATTGAATGTACTTCCAATAGAACTGCCCCCACTCAGGGAACATCGAGAGGATATTCCCCTTATCGCTAACCATTTACTGGAAAAACACAAAAGAAAATTAAATAAACATGTAAATAAAATATCCACGGATCTCATGGAGATATTTATGCAGCGGACCTGGGAGGGAAATGTAAGAGAAATGGAAAACGTCATTATGCAAGGCATCTTGTTTTCCAACAGCGATGAAATCACTCCACGGGATGTCGGCTTTAAAAAAAATACACAAAAAAGTGGTTTCACAGGGCGAACTTTTCAGGATGCGGCATATAAAGATGCAAAAGAACAGGTCTTAAAGCAGTTTAATGCCGACTTTATCGGCAATCTTCTCACAATGAGCAAGGGAAATGTGACACAGGCTGCCAGGCTTTGCGGACTTGAACGCCAGGCGCTTCAGCAGATCATGCGTCGTTATGGGATGAAAGCGGAGCCTTTCAGGAAATAGGTATTGAAAAAAATAGAATACACACCAATCGGAATAATTCATACACCTTTTAAAACACCTGAAGGGACTCCGATACAGCCCACAGGGGCTGATGGTGTTGAGGCTAAAGTTGAAGTATTCCCCGAGTATTCCGAAGGGCTTGCCGATCTTGAAGGATTTTCCCATATAATATTGCTTTATCTTTTTCACCTGTCAAAAGAGTTTAAGTTAAAGGTAAAGCCGTTTTTAGATGGTGAGCTTCGTGGCCTGTTTGCAACCAGGGCTCCTGCCCGTCCCAATCCCGTGGGAATATCGGTTGTGCGCCTTGTCAGGATAGATGACGCAGTGCTTTACATAAAGGATATCGATGTTGTGGACCAGACCCCCCTTCTTGATATAAAACCATATATTCCTGAGTTTGATATAAGAAAAGTCGATAAAACCGGATGGATTGAGGAAAAGGCCAAAAAGTTTAAAAATGCCTGTGATGACGGGAGGTTTGCAAAGTAGGAACTGATTTATGAATCTTCTTGTTTTACTTTTTATTATTTTTCTTTCTTCTTTTATCCTTACCATGGTGGGCCTTGGAGGAGGGCTGATATTTTCCCCCCTCTTCGTATTACTTGGCTTTCCCCAAACCATGGCTGTTTCGGCATCCCTTTTTTTAAACGGAATTGCCGCGGCCTCAGCTTCATATATATACGTCCGGAAAAAGATGGTCGATTTTTCTGTTTCCCTTCCTTTGATCATCACATCGTCTTTGGGCGCACCCCTTGGAGCATTAACAACCCACAGGATTGATCTGAAGCTTTTCATGGGGATAATGGCAGGGGTGATTTTACTGGCAGCATTAAGGATGCTCTTTTCAAAACAGGTGAAAGGCAGGGATGCAGGTGTGAGTCAGCTTAGAAGGATTATCGGAGGCGGACTCATCGGGCTTGTTATCGGTTTTATGGCAGGACTGCTTGGAATCGGCGGCGGTGTATTTATAGTTCCTCTTCTTATCTACTTTCTTGGTATTCCAACAAAGAGCGCAGCTGCAACATCCATGTTTATCGTATGTTTTTCTTCTTTCACAGGGTTTGTCACCCACGTTTCCATAGGAGC
>JAUWMJ010000263.1 GCA_030613225.1 Desulfobacterales bacterium | reverse complement strand
TATTTCTTCTTTATTTCTTCCCCGCCGTATTTATAAATGGTAAAGGCACAACCAAGCACCTGCATGTTGACCTGGACCCTTAGAGAACTTGAAACCCTTGCAATCTCCTCGGTTACGATCATTGCCGCCAGCCAGCCCATTTCCTCACCGCCGTATTCCTCAGGTATAACTGTTCCGAAAAATCCGAGTTCTCCCATGGGCTTCATGGCTTCCTTATATGGCAAGTAGTGATTCGCATCCCATTCATCCACATTCGGGGCGATCTTCTTTGTCATAAATTCACGTACTGCTTTTCTAAGCATTTCAAGTTCTTTTGATAAAGCAAAATCCATTTAAAATCCTCCTGAATAGTATTTTTAGAAATAAAAATTAATGTTTAATAATGTGAAAAACTATTTTAAAACATACCAACAATTTGAAAATTTTGTCAAGAATTTTGTAGCTATATTTTAGCTATAAACAATTTATAAGGCTCTCATAAAAAGTCGTCACTCAGGTGAAAACCGGAGTCCATAGTAGTTGCAACTAACTGAAAATACTGGCTTCAGGCGCCTACCCCGGACCACAATCCGGGGTTCGCCGGAATAAAAGACATTTTTTGACTTTTTACGCGATCATCAATTTATAATATTCTGACAATAGATTTTTTGCTTGTCTCCTTTGGCTGTTCAATAAAGTATATTTCAATTGCTGTGAAAACCGGGTATTTTAAAATACTATTGACAATGATGAAAGTATCAGGCATAAATGTTGTAAAATAAAACAGCGTTTTATATTATGAAACAAAACAAGTCAAGCTTTAATTCTGTTGAAAAGGCTCTTAAAATCCTTCTGGCATTTCAGGCCCAGCAATCATCATGGGGCGTCAGAGAGTTAAGCGCCCATCTTGGGTTCAGCCCTGCGACTGTGCAACGCATCCTGCAAACTTTGAAAGCCCATGCATTTGTTGACCAGAATCCTGAAACAAGGCATTATCACCTGGGAAACGTATTTTTTCATTTTTTAGACGTCCTGCAAAGTACTCACACAATCACACAGTCTTCTCTTCCTTTTATGAAGAAACTTTTATTCGCAACACAAGAGACAGTACATCTGAATGTTATAGAAGGCATGGAACGTGTTTGCATCGACAGCATCGAATCTCCACAGTATCTGAAAGCCAGCATGCCCATAGGAAGCAAATCTCCCCTTTATGCAGGAGCTACCCCAAAATGTCTTCTTGCATTTTCCACCAAGAATTTTATTGATAACTACTTAAACCAGGCAAAATTTACCCCTTTGACCGAAAATACAATTACAAACATAAAAGAATTCAGATCAGAGATTGCTGCAATAAGAAAGCGAGGATATGCCAAAAGCCTTGGAGAACGTACTCCAGGCATAGGGTCCATCAGTGCACCTGTTGTAAATCACCGGGGTATGATAATGGCAGCCATCAGCCTGGCAATTCCGGAAATACGGTTTAAAAACAATAATCATAGAAACTTATGCCTAAAGAAATTACTTAATGTGACAAAAGATTTTTCGAAGACTATGGGGTATATCAGCAAATAGAAGGGGGTTAATAAATTTCATGGATACCGGTTTTGACAAGGTAATGGGCATGTCAGAGGTAATAAAGCGTTATGTTGCCGATGGCAGCCATATTTCCATAGGGGGATTCACCATTAATAGAAATCCCATGGCGGCAGTGTACGAAATTATTCGGCAAAAAAGAAAGGACTTTCATTTATATGCTCATTCCAACGGGCAGGGAGTTGATGAGCTTATAGGCGCCGGCTGTGTGTCAAGGCTGGAAATTGCCTATGGCGGGAGCGGCAGATTTGCTCCCACATGTATCAGGTTTAAAAAGGCTGTTAAAGAAGGAACTATAATCGTTGAAGACTATTCAAATTACCAGATGACTCTGCGATTTCTCGCAGGTGCAATGGGTGTTCCTTTTTTGCCGACACGCTCCTCACTCGGAACCGATATTATTGATAAATGGGGTTTTTCCGAGAAATTGAGAAAATCAGATCATAAAATTCCTGATAAAAAACTTATTGTTATAGACAACCCTTTTACTTCCTGGACCAATGCAACCAAAGTGGTACTGGTACCTGCCATTAATACGGATGTAACCATTATTCATGTTCAAAAGGCCGATCGGCAGGGGACTGCGAGGATAGACGGACTTACCTTTGCCGATATAGAACAGGCGAAATCAGCGAATCATCTTATTATAACATGCGAAGAACTGGTTGAATCTGAAGAGTTAAGAAAGAACCCGGATCAGAACCTGATACCATTTTTTTGTGTTGATGCTGTTGTGCATGCCCCTTTTGGTGCTTTCCCGACAGCCAGTTACCGATATTATGATTATGATCCGGTTTATCTTAATGAATACAGGGAATATGCTGAGGATGACCTTTGCTACAAGAAGTACCTTGAAAAATTTATTTATGGTGTAAAGGATCACCAGGGTTTACTTGATCTGGTGGGCGGAGAACGAATGGAGATGATCAAAGCAGACCCACGGACCGGGTATGCAGCAAACTTGGACAGAAGATGATGAGAGAAGTAAAAAATTTACGTCGAAGGACGCAGCATTGATTTGCCCCTCGAAAGGGCTGTCGGATACACCAGGTTTGAAGTGACTAAAGTGACTAAAGTGAACTAAAGTGACTAAAGTTAAGGAATTCTGTCTGTTTTATTAAAAAAGATGGCTTGTCAGGGCGTCTTGTCGGGGCGTAGCTTGAAAAGCGTAGCCTGAAGCCAATCAGGCTTCACCTTTGGTTACGCCGCGACAAGAGGCGAAGACTGGAGTGAAGCGACACCACAACTTTAGGCATTTTATCCGCCACCGTACTTTGGCGGATTTAGCTCACTTTAGACACTCATATTTACTCAGGCAAAGCCAATTATTTCTGACCATGCCCATCGGAGATCCCGTCAAGCGGGGAAGAACATGGTTTTAAAAATTGAATAAAATAACTATTCGGGAGTATTTTTCATGACAGACTACACAATGAGAGAAATGATGGCAATTGCTGCAGCGCGGGAGATAAGGAATGGAGATATCGTGTTTTGCGGAACTGGAATCTCCATGCTTGCTGCCATGGCCGCAAAACACATAAGTGCGCCAAACAGCGTAATATTTTTTGAAACCGGCGCTGTGGATTCAAAGCTGGAAGAAGTTCCTCTTGCTGTGGCTGACCCCCGTGTCATGTTCTTGACATCAGTCAACAGCGGTCTTGCGGATGCATTTGCCACAATGCAAAATAGATTTACAGGCAAAAAGGTTGTAGGAATTTTAGGCGCAGCTCAAATTGACAGGTATGGCAACCTGAATTCAACGGTTATCGGAGATTATTTTAAACCAAAAGTGCGATTTTCAGGGAGCGGTGGGGCCTGTGACGTAGCTTCTTTTGTCAGCAGGACAATAATTTTCATGCAGCACGAGAAAAGAAAATTTGTGTCAAAGGTAGATTATATCACCAGCCCAGGCTGGCTTGACGGGCCTGAAGGAAGAAAAAAAGCCGGGCTGCCCGACGGGGGACCATCCACTGTCATCACGAACATGGCGATAATGGGATTTGATGATAAAACAAAAGAAATGTATCTTAAAGGGTGTTTTCCGGAAATTACGCCGCGGCAAGTACTTGATAATATGGATTTCGAGATTGACATATCACGTTCATCCAAAGTGCCGGCTCCTTCACAAAAGGAACTTAAGATGTTGCGGGAAAAATGTGATCCGCAAAGGTTGATTCTGGGATAAACCGGTTTAATATAGCTTTTTATAAATTCATCAAATATAAAATTTGCCATATCCCGTCCCTTGTGGTGCTCTACTACTTCTTCTCCACATAAAAACCGACGTTGACAACTAATCCCGTTCTTGATAATTCAATTCTACTCGCTTTTGTTTATCCGATGTTTCCGTATATTAGAACCGGTTGAATAACTGCAAACTATAAATTGAGACCTTTGCAAAACGGCACTTTTTGCCCGATTTCTGCGTCCCCGATGAGCGGGATCTACGCTTCGCTTCGACAGGCTCAAATTTCAATCCTCGAAATATTCATTATATTCCTGTGGTTGAAATTTTCGCCTTCCTTGAACTCGAACAGATAAGCGCAGACTTCGAAAATTACCGTTTTTCAAAGGTCTCACCTTTAAAAAAAATAGAGAGTAATGTCCATGATTGAAAAAATCGGAATCGTAACAGACAGTACAGCGGATTTTCCCGAGGGCATGGCCGAAGAACTTGAGATAAATATAATTCCAATTCATATTTTTGTTGACGGCAAGGACTATCTGCACGGTGTCACCATATCAAACCAGGATGTGGTTGAATGCTTAAATGAAGACAGAGATGTAAAAACAGCTCCCCCTTTTCCAAGTGAATACTCCGATTTTTATATAAAACTGGCCGGCAAATATGACCGGATATTGTCCTTTCACGTATCATCTGATCTGTCCGATTGTTACAAGAGTGCTAAAAATTCTATGAGGATCCTTTCTGATGAAATAGCAAGAAAAATTACTTTGATAGACACAAAAAATGTAAGTGTAGGGCAGGCGCTTATTATAAAAAAAGCTGTTGCATTGAGAAAAAAAAACAATTCACCGGATTCCATGAAAAAAATAATTGAGCCTTCTATAAAAAACAGTATGCTTCTTTTTACAGTTGAAAATCTGTACTGGCTGAAGCGTGCAGGCAAACTGAATATTTTTTCTTCTTTAATAGGAAATTTCCTGAATGTTAAACCTGTTATCGGGCTAAAAAACGGCAAACTGGTTTCCATAGGAAAGCACAGGGGAAGAGATTCGGCAGTTGAAGAGATGGTAAAATTGGCCCTGGAAGAATATGTGAAATTCGGGCGGCGTCAGGATATATGGATTGCCCATGCAGATGCACTGGAAGAAGCCGTCAGGATGCAGGAGACCATGATTGGGCTTTCATCAGACATGAGATCGAATATCAGAGGTATAGAAATCGGACCTACCATTGCCGCACACACCGGCCCTGGGTGTCTGTGCCTGGGCATGGTGAACAGTTGATTTGTAATTACCCCTGACTTTTTACGGATTTATCAAACACTGATAAGCTCGTAAAAAGTATCATCGACGCCATCAAGCACTGATCAATAATGAAAAGACAGTTTAATCTAATTTTATTAATATTTTCACTTGCTTTTTTAATGTTATCCGGATGCGCACACAGGAAGGCTAACACAACTGTCAT
>JAUWMJ010000160.1 GCA_030613225.1 Desulfobacterales bacterium | reverse complement strand
TATCCTTGCCTATTCTTTCACGGATAATTGCTGCCCTGCGGCTAATCGAAGAATAAGTTAACCCTAACAGATCACCTATTTCCTGGTTTTTAAATAAGCCTGTTTTCCACAATAAGTAAATGAGCAAATCGCGGTTGTCTTTATCTTGTTCGGATATCCTTAAAGAGCTTTTAAAGTTCGTTGGGTTACAGCCTAATATTCGAGCTGCCTTTTTCAAAAGAACTTCAGGTTCAGTTACTTTTAGTAGCTTGGTCTGCTGAGGACGTGGTAAAGAGCACCTTCAAATTCTATGCGCCATGGTCTTGCCATGGTGAGAAATTACCACCTTTCCCCTCTATATGCCAACAACTAATCACTATGCAAGATGTGACCCCAGCTCCCTATGCAAGATGTGACCCCAGCTCCAAATTTTTGTCCAAAGCGCATACTCGATCTGGGTACGGGAGCCGGAGCTATAATTCTTGCACTTTCAAGCGAACAGCCAGGGCACCTTTTTTTTGCTTCAGACTGTAGTGTAAAAGCTGTTCAAGTGTTCAAGTGGCACAGGAGAATGCAAAACGTAATAATTTAAATGAGACTGTCTGTTTTTTTGTTGGTGACTGGTTTTCACCAATAAATGACAAAAAAGCTTTTTTTGATATAATTATTTCAAATCCACCTTATATCCAAACCGGGGCTCTTTGCTCTCTTCAGCCTGAAATTTACGAATATGAACCCGGTATAGCTCTTGACGGAGATGAAGACGGCCTGAGCAGCTTAAGACGTATTATAAGTTCCGCTCATATCTATTTAAACCGGCATGGAAGTCTTTTTCTTGAGATAGGGCATGATCAGAAAGATGCAGTCGGAAAGATTATTGATGACAGCGAAAGATATGAAAATATCGTTTTTTCAAAAGATTACAGCGGATATGATCGTGTTGTTCGGATGAGGAAAAAGTAAATATCCGAGTCAAAAGGGCTCGGCCTTGATTACCCCTGTAGCGGGTTACGAGTTGCGGGTTACGGGATGCGGGATGCGGGTATAAAAAAGGGATTATTTCCGATTAACAACTCCAAAAGCTGCAACATCCCTTTATTATAACAAATATATCAACTCACCTTTTTACACTATTGAATATTAATACACGAATCTTACACTATATATACACCGTAAATTTCTGAAGATATAGACCATAAAATTGAATTTTGCTTCGGTTTCAATGTTTACATCCGTTTTTAATATAAGTCAATATTTTACACTTCGTCCCTTCCTTCCTATCCTTTCTTGCTTTTTTAAGAAATATCAGGTAAAAATTCTCCTATGTTTAAAAAACTGATACTAATAACTGTCAAACATATTTCACCTAAAGACAGGTGAAAGTCTAAAAAAGAAGATTAAACAATATGAAAATAAATAAAAAAATTTATTTTACACTAAAACTCATCATTATTTCTATTGTTGTGGTGTTGCATTTATCCTTGAATGCTTCTGCTGTAATAATAGTTTTTAAAGATGGTAAAATAATTGAAGCTGAAAAAACGTGGGAAAAAGATGGAAAAGTTTTTTTTGAGATAAATGGTTTAGAAGGTTTTACTCAAAAACACCTAATAGAGCGAATCGTTACAGATGAAGCAGAAATGATAAAAGCTAAGGCTGATTATGAGAATAAAAAAGTATGGGATGCTATTGAAAGTAGGAAAAAGAAAGAAAAGGAAAAACGAGAAAAACCAGTTTTTAGAGAAGAAAATGAGAGTTGTTTTAATCTCGGCTATAGATATGGACTTTGCGCTACTAAGGGCATGCATGGAATACCCTGCAAACCTGAAAACGATATCGTCATACCAGAAAGATGTCGTGAAAAAGAAGAAACAAGTCAAGGAATAAAAGCAGGGGTGAAGGCAGTTTATGCTTCTTTAAATCTTAACAAGAGAAGCTCAACCTCATCTTCATCTCTCAGCATGCTTACAACTCCTCTTGATGTTCTCGAAGAGCGACTTAAGGGTAAAACCAAAAGCGAAGTGAGACGGTTAGTTGGGAGCCCAAATAGAATCATGGTATATGCTGGTAACAAATGCTGGATTTACGGAAATACATATACTGACAAAGATAGGGGGATAGTATTTGATGGCGACAGGGTCTTAACAGTAACATTTTACTAAACCAAAAGGCTCAGGTATAGTCTTACCCCCTTAATCCATATTTTCTAATATTAATTTCGTAGCACTGTTTGATAATATTAATCACATCATCCAGTGCTTCATCTTTTTTATTTAACAAAATTTCAATTTGTTTTTTACCTGATTGCCTTGGTCTGATTCTACTTACTTTGTTAGGGTCATTGACGGGAAAATTTCTATTTTCAATGTGCAATAGTAAACAATCGTTACGGGTATTTTGCATATGTACATCAAAAAGCCTTTTTTTCGATTTTTCAGACAATATGTAAAAAATAATTGCATTTTCATGCGATTCATATGTTATATTCATACTATTACAAACTTTATTTTTTAAATCCAAAAATAAGGATTTTGCGGTATCATCCACTTTATTATAATGTTCTTCTATAGGAATTATTATGCTTTTCGTCATTTGGATACCATAAATCTACTAATTATTATTGCTTAATATATTTTACATTGAAATTTTCTGTTTTGATAAAATATTGCATAAAAAAGAGAATAGTTCAACATTTAAAAAAATCCCCCCATAGGATAAACATAGGGTTCAGTTTATGCTGATTCTAAAAATTCTTTAGAAAAAAAGACTTTTCAAAATCCTGCGGTGATTTCGTATCTTAATAAATACTTCATTTCCATAAAGGTCGATACAGAGAAAGAAGGAAGAAAAAAGAATATATATAAATTTTCATGCCGACTGGTGACGCAAAAAGAGCGCAAAGCCGAGTGAGAGGCGGCGGCTGAAGGTTTTACGGGTAAATAAGAGGTTGAAGAAAGCACTACAAAGAAGATGATAACCATAACAGAAGAGGAGCAAGGGCAATGAAGAAATTAATAGTGTTAATCATATTAATCGTGATGTTGCCGGCAATATCATATGGAATGATTTGGAGCGGCAATGATGCACTTGAAATGGGACAAGAATATGACAGATACCGTAAAGGTAAAAGTTACGATGAAGCGAGATGCGGGGTTTATATAGGTTTAGTTGTTGGCGTTTATAATTCAACTAAATGGATGTATAAAAAACAAAATCTCACAGTAAACCAACTTTGTGAAACTGCTTACAAACATCTGGAATTAAGAAAACCAGACTCTTTAGAATTGGGTGCAGCCTATAATATAAAATGGGCATTTATGAACGCTTTTGGTGGAAATGAAACACATTCAGATTTATTTGGTAAAGTGACAACTGCAAGATAAGTAAATAAATCTTAACCAAGGAGCAGAACAATGAGGAAATTAGTATTATTAATAATGTTAACCGCTATACTGTCAAGCTGCGGTGAGATGCCGGCAATATCATATGGGGAGCATTTCAGCGGCAATGATGCACTTGAAATGGGACAAGAATTCGATAGATATAATAAAGATAAAAGTTTCAACAAATCGCAATGCGGGGTTTATATGGGTTTAGTTGGTGGCGTTTATAGTTCAACCGAATGGATATATAAAAAACAAGACCTTAGACTAAACCAACTTTGCCAAATTGCTTACAAATATCTGAAAACAAGCAAACCAGACTCTTTAAAGTTGGGCGCAGCCTATAATATACAATGGGCATTTATAAATGCTTTTGGATGGAACGAAAAAAATTTCGATTTATGGACTAAATTAATGCATGACACGGTTACCGGCCAACATCTTTTAAAGAAGTGAATATAAATGACTGATATGACAAGGAGCTACACGGGCTGCCAATAAGAAAATCCCCAGAGGAAAAGTAAGTAACCTCTGAGGATATGGAGGATGTCAAATCACGGAAAAGAAAGTAACCGTTCCGACATCATGGACAAGGTAAGGACTAAATGATAGTTAAAGAACCCTACCTGCTCACAAATTATTTTTAGATATATCTATGAATGTTCTGTCTAAAATAGCTAATTGTGCCATCCGGTCGTATCTTGATATTGCTTTTTTGATTTTTTCATAAACTTTTTCTGGAACTTCAACCGATTTCAAATCTAATCCAAATTTCCGCAACTGTTCCTTGTAAGAAATGTATCTATAGTCTTGCTGAATTGCTTCCTTTATTATTTTTTTTGCTGCATTATCATCTCTATCTATAAGACAAGATATTGCTTGTTTAAATTTTTCTTTGTTATCCATTTTGTTTAATCCTCTAATAGTTCCGAAATTTTATTATCAATATCCAACTCGGTCATATATCCAAGGGAATCACCTTCCATCAATATTTTTTTAACTCTTTGCTTTACTGTGTCCCCGGCTCGCATCTCATCTAATCTTTTATGGACGTGTAATTGCTTAGACTGTCAATGGACAATAAAACTGACCCGGTAGCGGACAATAAAACTGACCCACCCCCCGGCACTTAGTTTAAGTTGATTTTTTGTTTCAGCCGATAGCTTTCTCCACCCATCATAAAAATATGCGAATGATGAATAATGCGATCTACAATCGGAACGGCTACATTGTCATCAAAGAAAAAGTCACCCCAGTTCGTAAAGTCCTTGTTGGTAGTTATAATAACAGAGCGAAACTCATACAGAGCATTTATCAGTTGGAAAAAATTGAACATGCTTTGTTTGTTCATGGGCAGATAGCCCAGCTCATCAATTACAAGTGTGTCGAACTTTGATATTGTATTGATTTTCTTTTTCAACTCTCCTTTTGCTTCAGCAAGGTCAAGCATCTCAATCAGCTCAAGGGCTGTAGTAAACAGAACCTTGTATCCAGCATGGACCGATTTGTAGCTGATACCGATGGCCAGATGGGTTTTGCCAACACCAGGAGGTCCGATAAAAACGATATTTTCACGGTTGTCGATATAAGAAAAATCAAGCAGCCGATTGATCTGTTTTTTTGTAATAGTAGTCTGGGATACAAAATCAAACTCTTCAATCTGTTTTTTAACTGGGAACCTGGCCCGCTTCATGTTGAGATTAACTCTGTTTTCATCCCTTTTGCTCAACTCATGGCTTACAAGCATATCCGCGAACTGCAGATAAGAGGTTTCATTTTCTTCAGCCTGGCTGACCAGCATTTCCAGAGACACTGCGATAGAGTTAAAGCGCAGAGAGTTATATTTATTTATGACTGTTTCAAATGTGTTCATGCGCTATAACCTCCTTGTTATAATTTCCTGACATCGACACTATACTATACTTGCTTAAAGCACCGGAGCGAGGTTCTTGATTATCCGGCCAGGAAAAGGACATATATTCCCTGTTGCTGTAAAAAGCTTCCAGATAGTCTCTTATGAACGTAACTGTAAGACGGGGTCTTTCAGCCAATAGGCCAAGAGGATTATCGATATCCTGTTTGTCAGAATGCTGTTTTATAACTTTGATTAATCCTGTGAACTGATCTCTGTATATTTTAGGAGATGAAGCCTTTAAAATAGTACAAAGCTTTTGCCCAAGCTCATTTCCAACAATACCGGCTATATCCTCTTCAAGATCCTTTATGCGTTTTCGATGATCACGATAATGGTTTGTATTTTTTACGATATGCCCTTTACCCTCGCAAATATCATGCTCGGCAATCATCTCGCCGGATTCAAGATTGTAAATCATCAGTTTCGTACCGTCCTGTCTTATCATAACTGTGGATGACTGATAGATCATGGGAACCGAGTATTTGTTTGACCTGTATGATATCAGAGATGTTTTATCCACATTCCGCTTCTGACCATTAACATCAAACATCATACCGGGCTGCAGGTAAGGCTTCATTTTTGACTGTTCAACAAGAGAATAGACTTCTCCCGGCCTTTTCTTTGTTGTACCGTGAATGCGGTTGTTTGCAACTGTATCCACCCAACTGAAAAGATCTGTCTTGAGCTGATCAAAAGAATCAAATGTGTCGCCATAGAAAAAATCGTTCTTTACATATTTTACACCTGATTCAACCTTGCCCTTGCTTTCCGGGTCATATCCTTCACATACCCGGATATCGAACATAGCAGCTGAAGCATACTGATAAAACCTTTCATTGAACCAGACCTCCCGGAACTCTTCCCTGATTGCCACAAGCTTGGTCTGGTCATACACGCATTCTTCGCAAACACCGTCAAAATATCTAAAGGCCTCATCATGCATCCTTATAAACATTTCTGTATTGATTGGCCGCTTAGAGGCCGTAACATACATCTGTCGTGAAAAGGAAAGAACAAATACTACAAAATAGACAGTGATAAATTTGTCACCAACAGGCACATTTTTGATTTCTCCGGGATCTACCTGGCACTGAACTCCTGGAACCATATCTATAACAGGCTCATAATATCGCTTCTGCTTCACGGCTATATTTTGCTTGATTCTGTTCACGTAGCGCCTTACAGACCTGTTAGAGACAGTTAAAACTATCCCCTTGGCTTTAAGCTTTCTCTTGATTTTAACAGCAGATAGTTTTTCGTATTTTTCAAGCAGGGAGATAATATATTCTTTATACTGATCAAGTTCTTTTGTCCGCTCCCTGTTTTTAAGATATCTGCAGATCTCTTCCTCATTCATTTGCAAGTATCTTCGAATTGTATTTCTCGATACCTGAAGTTCATTAGCAATGCCACGGATAGAATACCCGTTGCCATCATCATAGAGCAATTTAATCTTATGAATCATATTCCACCTCTTCATTTGTTCCTCCTTATTGAAAAATAAGGAGGAATTTAAACAACATATTAATTATAATACCAATACTTATTATGCTGCCTGTAAAAGTTAATTGTTTGAGGTGGGTCAGTTTTATTGTCCGCTACTGGATCATTATAAATGACCGCTAACACACCAAACAAACTCAGCTCATCTGACATCACTTCAGCTGGCTGGCGTTGTATCTCAAGCCGTCTTTCAATGTAATGTAAAAAAATATCAGGAGCATCACAGAACTGTGAAATGGTATCAAGGTCAGCCATGCAGAGAGATAGCGGAAAATCACGCTCTGTGAATAGCCCAATCTCACGAAAATCTCCAAGTTGATTTGTCAGCCCTGCAAGATGATGCTGTGAGATAGTCAACAAGTAAATGC
>JAUWMJ010000125.1 GCA_030613225.1 Desulfobacterales bacterium | reverse complement strand
GATAATTTCTTTACGCATAGTCGTTCCGAGTTTCTGGTTTCTGGTTACTCGTTACTGGATACTGGATAATCGAGCATTAAGTAACGAGTATCAAGTAACGAGCAACCAGTATCTTAAATGTCCAAATATCATGCAATCCCGTATCATTTAAAGGTGTAGCATCATCTTTAAACATAGAAACGAGACCTTTGAAATCGGCTTACACTTCAATAATAAACGGGAGTATAACCGGGCGACGTCCTATGGTAAAGAAAAAATACTTCTTTAAGTCTGACTGCATTTTTGATCGGATTTTGTCAACCCTGTCCGGAACATCCGGGCCTATCTCTTCGACAATTTCCAGGATAACACATTGTGCATCTTCCACAAGGTGTCCTGTTTCCGTTTCAAAGACAAAGCCCCTGGAAACAATTTCAGGTCCATAAACCACGGTTCCGGTTTCTTCGTCAAAAGCCATGTTCACTACTACCAGGCCGTGTTCGGACAAAAGGCGTCTTTCCTTAAGCACACTCCTGCCGACATCTCCAATACCCTTACCATCTACGAGCACACGACCGGTTGTGACACTTTCTTCAATTCTTCCGCCACTTTCATCAAACGTAATGGTTTGACCGTTTTCAGCAAGAATAACATTTTCATGCAAAATACCGACCTGCTCCGCCAATCGTGCATGCAGTATCAGGTGCCGGTATTCGCCATGGATCGGAATAAAATATTTTGGTTTTGTCAGGTTGATCATAAGTTTCAGCTCTTCCTGAAATGCATGACCCGACACGTGTATCTTGGATATTTTCTCATAAATAACGTCAGCGCCGCGTTTGTATAATCTATTTATGATATTTGCTATGGCTTTCTCGTTTCCGGGAATGAACTTAGAAGAGAGTATAACCGTGTCTTCTTGCTTGACTTTTATTTGCTTATGGGTGCCAGAGGCCATACGTGCAAGGGCTGACATGGGTTCTCCCTGGCTTCCGGTTGTTACCATTATGATTTCGTCGTCCGGGAAATCGCCGATCTGGTCAATGCCTATTTCCATCTCTTCAGGGAGACTAAGATATCCAAGTTCCCTTGCAATATTAACGCTTACCTCTATGCTTCTGCCGCTGATAACAATCTTTTTTTCTCTTTCACGGGCAATATTTACAATATGTTGTATTCGTGTAATATTGGAGGCAAAAAGCGCAATAATAATACGCCCCTTTTTCCCTTCCATGATCCTTGCCAGAGTATCACTGATCTCTTTGTCGGAAATAGTATATCCTTCCTTTTCCACGTTTGTAGAATCGGAAAGCAGCGCCAGCACCCCTTCCTCTCCACACCGGGCAAACCGGTTAACATCAGTCAACATGCCGTTAATAGAGCTGTGGCTGATTTTAAAATCACCTGTATGAACAATGAGCCCAATGGGTGTATTGATTGCAAGGCCGACCCCGTCCACAACGCTGTGACCTACGCGGATGAATTCAATCTCAAAGGCTCCGAGCTTAAGTTTTTCACCGGGAAAAATTTCATGCAATGCAGCAGAGGAAAGAATATTTTTTTCTTCAAGCTTGTGGCGTACAAGTCCCAGGGTAAAGGAAGTCCCGAAAACCGGTGCATTAATCTCTTTCAGCAGATAGGAAAGCGCTCCTATGTGATCTTCATGGGCATGGGTTAAAATAATACCTGAAACCTTGAGCTTGCTCTGTTTTAAATAATCCATATCAGGGATTACATAGTCGATACCCAGCATATAGTCTTCGGGAAACATCAGGCCTGCATCTACTACAAAAAGCGTCTTCCCGTATTCAAAAACCATCATGTTAAGGCCTATTTCACCAAGGCCCCCAAGAGGAATAATTTTAAGCAACACTACTTTTCCTTTTTCCCTTCATAAAATGATTTACATATGATGTCTCTTACTTTATCCATAAGATCGTTTTTAGTCTTTCTTGTATATTCAGCAGTTTCAATCGGCTGCAATATTTCAAGGGTAACATTTCCGGGCATGATTCTAAGACCGCTTTTCGGCATGATCGACCATGTACCATGAAGTATTACAGGGATAATCGGAATATCGGAATCAACGGTTAAAACAAACCCTCCCTTTTTGAAGCTCCTGATTTTGCCGTCAAGACTCCTGGTACCTTCGGGAAAGATTAAAACCGATACTCCGTTTCTGATAGTATCAGCCGCTTTCTTAAGGCTTCTAAATGCAGATTTCCGATTAGATCGATCTATGCTGATATAGCCGCATCCGCGCATGGCGCGCCCGAAAAGCGGTATTCTAAAAAGCTCCGCCTTTGCCAGCCACCTGAATTGGGCAGGAAGGTACCCTAAAAGTACAGGTATATCAAAGTTGCTCTGGTGGTTTGGCATGAAAATGTATGACTTTGAAGGATCGATATTAAAAACGCCTTTGACTGTGACCTTTATCCGACTCACAAAGAGAATCGATCTGCCCCAGAATCTTGCAATGATATGGGGGAAATTTCCCTTTTTACTGAAAAAGGATGATATTATCACAATAATTCCCAAAACGATTGTGGCAAATACTATCCATATAAGAATAAACAGAGTTCTTATCATTTTATTAGCAAAAGATTATTGCCACCAAGACACGAAGGCACGAAGATAAATTTTTACAAACAATTTTGCTTTGTGTCTCTGTGCCTTTGTGGCATTTTGTTGGTTTATCCAGCTTAAGCTATTATTTTAAGTTTATCAAATATGCCATCCACAAACCCGATAAGCCGGCTAAGCTGCTTTTCAGTTGCATAACTTATGCAGTCACATCGCAACCTGCTCTTTGTACGAATAAGTAGCTCGCAGGCCATGATATCAGGCTTAAGCTCAATGGCAAAATAAAACGGCTGACATTCGGTATGCTCTGCCTGAATATCTGTAAGGTTCTCCTGCTCAAGAGGTATCCAGTAAATTCCGTCTATATCGGAAGAATTGAAGTTTTCATCCAGATACGCCTTTAGCTTTTTATAATCATCAGGCCTTAGCTCATCAATTACATATTGTTTCATAATCAATATTGTTATCACAGATCATTGTAACTGACAAGACAATGTCGTTAACTTAACCTAATTTTCAAGCAATTTGTGAATATCGAAAATCGAAACTGAAGGAGAGTCAAAGGCTTACAGGACGGAGATTGTTCGACCTTTTTGTTCCGAATGGGTGTAACCGGGTACGAGAAACTGTTGCTTAAGATGTTTTCGTTGCAAATTTTCTTTCCATTTCAATCAATTCTCTTTTCAGATCTGTCCCGCCCCCAAACTGTCCCAGCGAAGAATCGCTTCGTATTACCCTGTGGCATGGTATCAGAATCGGAAAAGGATTCTTTGCAAGTGTCGACCCAACAAAACGATATGCCCGCGGCCGATGGATGGCGTCGGCAATCTGCTTGTAGGAACGAACAGAGCCGTACGGAATATCGGTTGTTGCCCTTAGAACCAACTGCTGAAGCTGTGTTAACCCTGCCATATCCATCCATTCCCAGGGAGGTTTAACCGCTGTTCCTTTAAAATATTCTTCGATTATTCCGGCAATTTTTAAGGCATTCGGATGCGCCCCGGCCTTCGCCTGCCAATCCTTCTCAATAGTTTTAGCCAGATATTTTCTGTGTCTTTGCGGCAGGAATACCTTTAAGATTAAAAACGGTTTATCAGTATATATTATGGCAGCATCACCAAAAGGAGTCGGAAAAACAATATAAAAGGATTGTCTGTTTTTTAACATTATTAAATCTTTGGGCGGGTATTGCTGCTAAGAAAGGAGCAAATGAGGTATGGCTCCCTGATTCTTTGTTTTAACAAAGAATCAGGGGAAATTGTTTTAAAAATGATTAAATCTCTTCAACTGTAATTGCGCCTGGTTCACAAACTTCAACGCAACTTTCACAGCCCAGACATTCGTCAGGATTAACAGGAACCGACTTGTCATCCTCCATCTCAAATACTTCAGTAGGACAAACATCTACACATTCTTCGCAACCTTCACATTTTTCTGCATCAACAGTGGGGATAAACGCCATGTTATAAGCCTCCTTTCTTAAATAAAATTAATCTATGGTTATAAAATCAACCATTATATCCGCTATTGGAAAAAATCCATATACTAATTAATAAAGCTAGTCAAGCCTTCTTGTGATTTTTTTTGCTGAAAAATAAAATTGGGTAAATAATAAAATAAACAAAAATAACAATAAGTTAATTTGAACCATCATATCTTTTCGAAAAAGTCGGGTAACTTTAAAATCTTCTCGCTCTTCCTTTTCAAAGGGGAAGCTATCGGAATGAACGAACTTGTTGAGAAGCTACATACTATCAAGCAGCAAAACCAATATGTCCGATTAAAGTGTTTTTAAATTTAACTCGATCTTTTTCAATTTCGCCACAGGTAGAATCAAACCTGGTAAAACGGGAAAAATACTCCAAAGGCGATACTCCGGGCACAAGATATAAAGATAATGAAACTTTTGTTTCGTATTTTAAATCATCAGGAACTATGGTGAAATTATCGCACTTCAAAGGCCTGGAACTTTCCGCAACAATTTCAAGATATTTCATCAGGTCCTTGGGCCATTTTGCCGTTTTTTCAACCTGATTTTCCACCATTGGTATTGCGTCAATTGAAAACACATTTTCAGTTTCAGGAGTTTTTTCCAAAAGATAGTCGATTGCCTGCCGGCTGCTTGTAACAAAAAGCCCGGACATTTCATCCCTGCATTGCATCGGATCGCAGCACATCAATAAGGCCCATGCCTCTATACGTTCTGGTATCATATGATCATGATCAGCCAAATTGCCGGTTTTAAATTCATCTCCGTAGCCGGGCACTACAGGTGAAGTCTCATCTTCCCCATTCAAATTTTTTATTAAATCCATCCGGGCGGTTTCAAATGATGCCATATCCAGGTCGATCTTATCGTTTTGCATATCAAAATTCTGGGCAATACTCAAAAATATCCTGGCATTAAAAAAAGGGTCAGGTTCTTTTCTAGCCGGGTTTTCACCTGCAATATCTTTGATATCAGCCTTGAGTTGAGACGTAGATGTATCATCAAAAAAGGGAATTTTATTTTTCCGGGCTTTGAAAAAGTCGAGTTGAATACCCCTGCTTCCCTGGTGCAGGTTTGCCCATGCATTATAATCTTTTAAAAGCGCCGACAGTTTTTCCTCGTCTTTTTTTTCCGGCTTTCCCGAAATTCGGATGTCCAGCACACCACGCTCGGCCAGTTTGTGAATTTCTTCAGGTATGTTCTTACTCGAAGGCTGATAAACAATGGTCTTTCCAAAGCAGGTATGCAGGGCTTCGGCAATCGGTTTTGAAATATATGTAAATGGGAAATATATCGGCTTCATTTGTTTAATCTCCGGTCCTGAACTAAAATCCCCAGGGATTTCAGTTTGTCACGCAATTTATCAGCAAGTTCCCAGTTCTTATCCGACCTTGCTTTTTCCCTCTTTGCTACGAGCTGTTCTACCTTTGAATCGGAATATTCATCCTGAAAATCAAATATTTTCAGTACCGAATCTATTTTACGGAATGCGTCTTCAATCTTTGATGCATCATCAGTATCTATTTTCTTTTCCGAGATCAGAATGTTGACACGTTTTACAGCTTTAAAAATAGAGGCCATGGCCGCAGAAATATTCAAATCATCATCCATGGCACCGGCAAAACCATTTTTAATATCGTAAAGAAGCTGCTGAAGTTCAGAATAATGCCGGCCTTTATTAACGTTATGCAGGCTACGGATGAATGTATCAAGCCTTTTCAGTGATCGCCCGGCATCTTCGAGCCTTTCTTTCGAAAAAATTACATGCTTTCGATAATGGCTTGAACACAGCCAGTACCTGATTTGTCTTCCCCCATAGCCCATCTCCGTCAAATCTTTAAGGGTAAGACCGGCGCCTCTTGCATCCACCTTTTTGCCGTCAACCAGCACCCGGTCACAATGTACCCAGTATTTTGCCGGAGATTTTCCGGCTGCTGCACCGGCAATTGCAATTATGTTTTCATGATGGGGAAATACAAGCTCACGGCTGCTGGTATGAATATCATAGCTTTCTCCAAGATATTTCATGGTTATGGCCGCACACTGAATATGCCATGAAGGACGTACATTGCCCCAGTCTGTTTTTGTATATATTCCCCTTTTCAGCTCTGAAAGCCTGGATCTTTTAAAAAGCGTAAAATCCCGCGGGTTATCTTTTTCATATTCATCAAGGTCAACGGTTGCGCCCAGTTTGATCTTATTTAGGTCAATACCCGACAGCCTGCCGTATTCGGAAAATCGGGAAATATCAAAATATAAACTGCGGAGCTTTTCGTATGCAAACCCCTTTTTAGTCAGCCTTTCAGCAAGGGAAACCATATCGTTGATATGTTCACTCGCCCTTGGATATTTTTCCGCAGGCTTGATTCCAAGTACGGCCAGATCCTCTTTAAAAGATTGTATGTGTTTTTCTGTAAATTCTGAAAGCTTTTTACCCGCCTTTTCAGAGCCGTTTATGGTTTTATCGTCCAGGTCTGTGATGTTAAGTATATGTTTTACTTCATAGCCTCTGTATTCAAGATATCGACAGAGAAAATCTGAAAATACAAACCGCCGTATCTCCCCTACATGCATCCTTGCGTGCGCCGTGGGACCGCATGAATACATGGAAACCTTACCCGGCAGATGCGGCTCAAAAGGCTCCTTGCGCCTGCTCATGGTATTAAACAACTGCAGTTTAGTCTTATCCCTTACAGTAAAAAGCGGTGTGCTCAAATATCGTTCACCACTATCCGGCAAGATTACAACAATGGTGCCTTCAGTCATGGTTTCAGCTTCTTTCAGTGCCACAACCATAGCCGCTCCGCTGCTCATTCCCACAAAGATGCCCTCTTCTTTTGCAAGGCGTCTTGTCATCTCAAAAGCTTCTTCATCATCAATATTTACTTTTTTATCCAGGCGGCTTTTTTCAAAAATCTCAGGGCAGTATGCCTCTTTCATATTCTTTAAACCCTGGATCTTATGGCCCAGATATGGCTCGACACCGACAATTTGTATATCAGGGTTGTATTCTTTCAGCTTCCTCGATACGCCCATGAGTGTTCCGGATGTGCCCATTGTGGCAACCAGAACTGAAACTTTTCTATCTGTCTGTTCCCAGACCTCCACGGCTGTTGTCAAATAGTGCGCCTTCCAGTTGGCTTCATTATTATATTGATCCGTCAAAAAATAGGTCTCGGGATTTTCCCGCACAAGCCTGTAAACCTCTTCAATGGCGCCATCCGTACCCAGGTGACCCGGAGTTAGAAGGATATCTGCACCACGGGCCTTTAAAATCTTCTGTCGTTCAACACTTACCGCCTCGGACATTGCAAGCAAAAGCTTATATCCCTTAACAGAACAAACAAGGGCTAGACCTATTCCGGTATTTCCACTTGTGGCTTCAATTACAGTTTTATCGGGCGTAAGCTGCCCCGATTTTTCACCCTCCTCAATCATAAACAGAGCCGCCCTGTCCTTGATCGAACCGCTGGGGTTGAAATATTCCAGTTTTGCCAGAATTTTCACTTTTGGGTTAGGATTCAGATTTCTTATTTCAACAATAGGTGTATTGCCGATGGCATCCAGAATTGAATGACTCATATTATAAATGTCCTGCCGGTCTGTTTTAACCATCATCGCCGTATTAAAGTTGATACCATAACTCGGATAAACTGGAAAGTTACAAGTGATCTAAAGTGCCTAAAGTGAACTAAAGTGTCTAAAGTTAAGGAATTCTGTCTATTGTATTCTTATAAAAAAGATAGAGCGAAGCGACACCTCAACTTTAGGCATTTTAGTCACTTTAGCTCACTTTAGGCACTTTTAAGCTT
>JAUWMJ010000328.1 GCA_030613225.1 Desulfobacterales bacterium | reverse complement strand
GATTCCGCTTATAATGCCATCATCCTCAACTCCGATCAAAAGGGTCCCGCCAAAACTGTTTGAAAAAGCGACCATCTCTTTAGCAACACTCTCCAGTCTTACTTTGCCTGATTTAAATTCGATTGATGCATTCTCACCCTGGCTGATTATTTCCAATATTTTTTGTATTTTCATTGTCATTTAATCCTAATGCCTTTTTTACTTTTTAACTGAACTGGCCTCAGCTTCAGCATCAATCCTATTGCATACATTGGCGCTTTACGGGACATTTTTTAGTTCCTCATTTTCCCACTTTTTAAGATAAAATTCCAAGTCGGGTTTTAGGATAACATGTTACGTAAGTCTTTTAATGCAAACGCTTTAAGGTTTGCCAATCATTGGTATCTGGGACGTTATGTTGCTTTATTACTGCATAATTAATCTCACATGCATCTCATATTCTCACACGATCTCACACTAAACGAAATATCTCACACTAGGTCCCTTTCCCTTTTTATTTAACAGCTTTTTATCTTCCAGTTTTTTTATCCGTTTTAATGCCGTATTTTGATGAATATCAAGCAGTTTTGCGATTTCTCTGCTGCTAATGGGACCGAATTTCTTTACAAGAGATAAAACAGATTTTATCTCTTGCCCCAGTTCTTGTTTGGTGCGGAAAAGAGTAACCTTAAAATAATTGCCGACCTCTTCAAATTTTGGCTGGGGCGTGCCGGCAGACCTGCATTCTTCCTGCATGCGACTGATTCCTGTTCCAAGCTGCTCGATGAAACCAGCCTGTCGAAAAGTTCTAGCAATAATCTTATTCCGAATTTCCGACATGCCGTGTCCCAGATCTGACAGAGTAATACCAAAAGGCAAAATACCGGGGCTGGTAATTTCCACCCTGTCAGAAAAAATATCGAGTTTATTCCTGGCCCCGGTTATGGAATAATCCCTATGACAGATAGCATTGATAATCGCCTCACGGAATGCCTTTAGAGGTATAGGATATTCTTCCCTTCTTCTGAGGTCATCTATATAAACATCCTTTTCCAGGTAAAGCTTTACAAATTCCATTACCTTTTCAGGTAAATACAAAAGAGAGGTTAACAGGGATGATGAGTGCACAAGATCCGAACGGGTGTCGCCTTTAAATCGGCTTACACTGAAGCCTGCGTGGTCATACGATTCAGGCAACCTGGAACAAAACATCAGGAGTCCGCCGATTGCCGGATGACAAGTGTGATTGTATTGCTGTGCCATTTTATTTTTTACAAGAAAATCAATCGACGGTTCCAGGTTCAACTCGCGCAGGGTAATAAATCCTCGAACATTGTCCATATCAAAGATATCGCAATCAATAGATGTATCGATGGTCATGTCCAGGCTTATATTCCGGGCCTGGCGGTTCAGATCTGCAAGAATCGCAGCATCTGCTTTGCGATTTGTTGATCCGACCCTTACAAAAGTTCCCTCCTCAGGTCCGGAACTTTTCATATAGTATGGCTTATTGGCGCCAGGCAGTACCTTGATAAGAAAAACCATCTGTTTGCCAATAGAAACAGTCTGGAAAAAGACATTTGGTATCGGTGAAATTGAATCATATATGAGACTTGAAAGCGCCTCTTCCAGATCATACGGTTCATCATTAATTCCGCATATACTATGATCATCATTCACACCGATATATAAACTACCCCCTGAGCCGTTCGCAAAGCCGATGATTGTTTTAAGCAGATTCTTTCTGTTTGACGGCAAACTGCTCTTAAATTCGAGCATCCTGTTTTCCGGCTGCTGAATGATTTCAATATGATTCATTAAAATAGTCTTTTATCTAAAACTGTCTGTTTTATAAGTTCTGGTAATTAACATTTTGTTTTTATTTCTTATCATTTAACCTCAGACAATAATTGAAACCACGGATTAACACGGATGTTCTCGAAGAGGGGGGAAAGTCGTCGACGTCCATTGTAAAATCAGTAACTCATTTTTATTATTTATTGGACAGGATTTGCTGGATTTTACCCCAGTTAAATACGCTTCGCTGTCCTTCAGAATTTAACGGGACAGGCAGGATATTTTATTGTCTGAGCTGAAAGCACCATCTATTTACAAGTTTATTATCCCATTAGCTTAAGAACTCACGAGTTCTAAGCCATCTTCACTCTTTTCATATTTTTTACCACATTCAAGGCATTCCAGATCATCAGGCAGGCGTTCGCCGCATTCACAGGCCCAACCGACCTGTTTAGCCGGATTACCGACAACTATTGCGTAATCCGATACATTTTTATTGACCACTGCTCCGGCTCCGATGAAACAATACCGGCCAAGGGCTACGCCACATATAATTGTTGAATTCGCACCCAGAGTTGCTCCTTTTTTCACAAGAGTTGGGCGGACCTGATCCATCTTTCGTATTTCTGCCCTTGGGTTGTAAATATTCGTAAATACCACCGAAGGTCCACAGAACACACCGTCTTCCAAAGTTATGCCTTTATAGATCGAAACATTGTTTTGAATCTTGCATTGGTTACCGATTATTACATCGGGTCCGATGACCACATTTTGACCGATGTTGCAATTTTCGCCAATCCCGGAGGCTGACAGGATGTGGGAGAAATGCCATATTTTCGTGCCTTTTCCTATCTCACATCCATTATCGATATAAGCTGATTCATGCACAAAATAATCCATTATTTTATGCTATCCTCTTTAAGAAAAGGATGATAGTTTGTTTTATTTTCAACCATTTCGGCGTTCCTTATCTCATACACAAGCTTGATAGACGGCCGCGCAGCCTCGACGCCAAAACCCCCGCCGCTCATGATATCTTGATATACAAGGGTGTGAAGGTCTGTAAACCCTCCTGAAAATTCTATCTCTTCTTCATCAACGGTAATTGATCTGAATGTTGTTTTCCCATCCGCCTTTACCGCTTTTGGTAGATCATTCCTGTCTGCAGACAAAAACCATTGCACATTTGCCTTTTTAAGCTCCATAAACCCCGCCATCTTTTTTTCGTTTGCAAAATGAACTTCCTGATGTATTACATCCCCAAATATCCACATTAGCATATCAAAAAAATGTATTCCGATATTTGTGGCTATCCCGCCCGATTTTCTGATATCTCCTTTCCATGAATGAAAGTACCACTTTCCCCTTGATGTGATATAGGTGAGGATAATATCATATTTTTCAGATGCCGGTGTCTTTTCAATCCTTTCCTTTAAAGAAATAATCGCCGGATGCACCCTCAACTGTAGTATGTTATAAATTTTCCTGTCGGTTTCATTTTCAATATCAGCCAGAGCGTCTAAATTCCAAGGACTTAGCACAAGCGGCTTTTCACAAATCGCATCTGCCCCAATTCTTAAAGCAAACCGAATATGGGCATCGTGAAGGTAATTTGGTGAACAAATACTGACATAATGTATCCGTCTATCTTCCCCAAGCCTTTTAAGCTTTTCAGCATGACGGTCAAAGCGCTCAAATTCAGTAAAAAAATCCACATCAAAGGAAAAGCTGTCGAGAATCCCTACAGAATCGGAACTGTCCGATGCCGCCACCAGATTATTTCCCGTATCTTTAATAGCTTTCATATGCTTTGGTGCAACGTAACCGCCAGCACCAATAAGCGCAAAATTTTTGTTTGCTACAACGCTTCTATTACTCATATTTATTTCCTAATTTTCATATGTCTTCGGGTAGGTCCATTGCTTTTTTACTTTCTTAACTCCCACAACGGTTTTTTTCGTTTGGTTCATCTTAATAACTAATCACCACAGAGACCTTGAAAACATTGAAACCAGGGATTAACACGGATTTACACGAATGGAATCCTTACAAAAACGCCACCTTTGTCATAGCAGCGCTAAAGCTTCACTAAGGTGCCTGTGTCAGGCTCAAATTTTGGCATTTTAGTGACACGAAGTGAAGCATCAGCGCTATCCTCGGAATTCTCCATGTATTCCTTTTGAAACCGGCTCTGACAATTATCATTACTCCAGCAATGCCACTTTGCTTCGTGAAATTCCTTTTTGTAATATTCTTTCTAAAACTTTTTCCGGTTCCTTGATGCTGGTTATAAGGATTTTATCAAATGAGATTGTTTCAAGGCGATTTGAACTTGAAATTACAAAATCCATAAATATGTCACCTTCTTTGTTATCGTCCACAACCGCAACCAGCT
>JAUWMJ010000065.1 GCA_030613225.1 Desulfobacterales bacterium | reverse complement strand
AATGGGCTGGCTGGCGGCAATGATCGTAACCGAGGAGATTGCAAGGGTTTCAAGTTCTCTAAGGGTCCAGGTCAACATGCAGGTGCTTGGTTGTGCCTTTACCATTTATAAATACGGCGGGGAAGAAATAAAGAAGAAATACATAGAAAAGCTTTGCACTGCCGAATATATTGGCGGATTTGCAATTACAGAGCCGGATGCGGGATCCGATGTGATGGCCATGACATCAACAGCGGAGGACAAGGGTGAATACTGGCTTTTGAACGGCTCCAAGACCTGGATCTCCAATGCAGATTATGCAGATGTGGTCATATATTACGCTTACACTGATCATTCACTGGGTTCAAAGGGTCTTTCAGCCTTTGTCGTTGAACTTAAAAATTTTAACGGTATCAAGACATCCGGTTTGGATAAGATGGGTTCTCACTCCTCGCCAACCGGTGAGATTTTTCTCGACAACACAAAGGTTCCAAAGGAAAATATCCTTGGAAAACCCGGCGATGGTGCTAAAATTGTCTTTGGCTCCCTTAACCAGACACGCCTTTCCGCTGCTGCGGGTGCTGTTGGACTTGCCCAGGCATGCCTGGAAGCGTCGGTAAAATATTGTAATGAACGAAAGCAGTTCGGCAAACCGATAGGCCGGTTTCAGATGAACCAGGACATGATTGCCCAGATGTCAACAGAGATTGAAGCAGCAAGAATGCTGGTTTATAAGGCAGCATGGGTAAAGGATCAGGGAAAACTTAACAACGGGCTTGATGTTGCCCAGGCAAAATATTTGGCCGCTGAAGTGGCCACAAAATGCGCCAACTATGCCATGCGGATTTTCGGCGCATACGGTTACTCCACAGAATACCCCATAGCGCGGTACTATCGTGATGTACCCACCTATACCATGGTGGAAGGATCGAGCAACATATGCAAGTGGATTATTGCTTTAGATCAATTAGGCATCCGTAAAGCAAATCGATAGTACCCTAACCCGGACAAGCCGGAAAAGAAAAAGATTTTTATCACGAAAACACGAAAGAACGAAAACACGAAAAAGACAAAAATATAATTTCGTGCTTTCCCTATTTCGTGTTTCTGTGACGGCATCAACAGAATTCTATTATAACCTTAGTGTCTTGGTGCCTTTGTGGCTGAACTATCACAAAAGGAGTTTGTCTTGGATAAAGAGATAGCGGAAAAAACAAAAAAAACCGCCGAGCTTTATTTTAAAGATGTTAAGGATGAAAGGCCGTTTGAGCTCTGGCGAAGTTTTGACAAGGACCTTGCAAAGGATCTTTCCCTGTTTATTACCGGCAGGATGTATGCCAGGGAAAAGATACCACATAAAACCAGACAGCTTATTACTGTTGCAACCCTTACAGTGCTTTCCCGCCTTGATGAATTGAAGCTGCACATTCAGGCATCCTTGAATGTCGGGTGCACACCGGAGGAAATTGCTGAAACGATATTTCAGACTTTCACCTATGCAGGAATACCAACAGTCAATGCAGCACTCAAGACGTTAAGATCTGTCCTTAAAGAAAAAGGAATGTGGCAGGTTTAAAGTGCCTAAAGTGAACTAAAGTGACTAAAGTTGTGGTATCGCTCCGCTCCATCTTTTTTAAAAAAATAAAATGGATAGAATTCCTTAACTTTAGACACTTTAGTCACTTTAGCTCACTTTAGGCACTCTTATTTGCTCAGGCAAAGCCAGTTATTTCTGACCACGCTTAAAGGATGTGGTTTTAAAATTAATAAAAACAAATAAATATAATCAGGAGTTATGTATTATGAGACCTTATTTTGAAAAAATGACGGAATTTGGACGTGAACTGAACAAAGGCCAGATCTTAAGCAGTGAAGAAAATGTTAAACAAATCAAGGAGGTTGAGGCTGGAGTTAAAGAGGCTGTTGAAAAGGTCAAAACCGTTGGTTTTCCCGAAGAGAAAATCAATGCCCGTGGTATGATGACCGTATGGCAGCGACTTCGATACCTGGTTGATCCCGGAACATGGTGTCCTTTGCATACCCTTTATAACCCAGCCGGAAACGAAGAAGGAACAACCAATGTTTTCGACGGACTGGGAAAGATCTCAGGCAAATGGGCTGTTATTATCGGTTTTGACAATAAGCTTCTGGCCGGCGCATGGGTACCCGGACAGTACGAAAATATCATAAGGGCAACGGATCTGTCAAAACGGCTCAATATTCCGTTGGTCTGGCTGGTAAACTGCAGTGGTGTAAAACTGACCGAGCAGGAAAAGTTCTATGCCAATCGACGTGGTGGCGGCACCGCGTTTTTCCGGCATGCTGAACTGGAGCAAGCAGGGATTCCCATACTTGCAGCGATTTACGGTACTAATCCCGCAGGCGGCGGGTACCAGGGAATCAGCCCCACCATACTTTTTGCCCATAAGAACTGCAATATTGCTGTAGGCGGTGGTGGTATACTAAGCGGAATGTCTCCCAAGGGACATTTCGACAAAGAAGGAGCCGAAGCGCTGATAGCTTCTGCAAAACAGTTTAAGGTCGAACCCCCTGGTTCTGCGAAAATTCATTATGATGAAACCGGATTTTTCAGATATGTTTACGATGAAGAAACCCAGGTGCTGGACGGATTAAAGGATTATATGAAGGACATGCCTGCCTATAATCCCAAATTTTTCCGTGTTGCAGACCCCAAGCCTCCGAGATTTCCTGCAGAAGACCTGTATCGGCTGATCCCTTTTAACCAGAAACAGATGTACGATTTTGACGAAGTGCTGGCACGCCTTGTTGACGGCAGTGAACACATGGAATTCAGGCCCGATTACGGACCAGAGGTTTATACCGGATTATGCAAAGTCGATGGGTATCTTGTCGGCTGCATCGGCAACCGTCAGGGATTTCTGGGAGAAAATTACCCGGAATATGCAGACTATCCAGGTATCGGCGGAAAGCTTTACCGCCAGGGTCTTATCAAGATGAACGAATTCGTAACCCTTTGCGGCAGAGATAGAGTGCCGATCGTCTGGTTCCAGGATACATCAGGAATCGACGTGGGTGATATAGCGGAAAAAGCTGAGCTTCTGGGATTAGGCCAGTCCCTTATCTATTCCATACAGCAGACCGACGTTCCCCAGATGCTGATACTGCTTAGAAAGGGAACTGCAGCAGCGCATTATATCATGGGAGGACCGACAGCAAACCGGCATAATGCCTTTACTCTTGGAATAGCGACCACGGAAGTTTACGTAATGCACGGTGAAACAGCAGCAGCAGCAAGTTTTTCCCGCAGGCTGGTTAAGGAAAAGGATGCCGGCAGGGATCTTGATCCTATAATAGATAAAATGAACAAAATGGCCCAGGAATATCACGACTACTCAAGGCCCGTATATTGCGCTCAGCATGGCTATGCTGATGAAATCTCAAATATGGGTGATATCAGAAAATATATGGCTGCCTTTGCAGGCGCACTTTACCAGAACCCGAAATCAATCTGTCCTCTTCACCAGATGCTTTTGCCAAGAAGTATTAAGGGATAAAACCGTAGAACGCTGGTCTTTGCACACACTTGACACCGTGACCATTGTAGCTATTGGCTTTACATTTATTTTTTCTGAACCGCAGAATATCGAACAAGGAATGTCGAATGTCGAAGTGCACCCTTCGTAATTCGATATTCCTTCTCGAAAACCTTGAACCTTTGAACCGTGAACCCCTGAACCTGAGTTACACTATTTTTTTAATAATGAACCAGCCTGTTGTCAGAATTAAGAGAATTCCAAGCAGCAGTGCGGAAAATGCCAGCCAGGTAACGTAAGTTCCCCGTTTGAGCAGCTTGTACGGGTTCAAACTGGCTTCGATTACATTTCTGCCTAATTTATTCCGGTATTTGTCAGGGACATTTGGTAAGCCATTACCATCGGTATCCGGAAAGCTTTTGATATACTCCATAACAGCCTTCCACTCCTTAAGTTCCTGAATTCCCGGCTTTTGTTTATCCGAATCCAGGCGCATGGTTTTTAGGTCATCAATGGGATTCCCATTGTGATCTTTAGGTACAATATCCAGAACATGCCAGGTAAAGTCTCCGATGATCTTCAAAAACGTTGCGTTGTAAATGTCGGCCCCAATACGCAACAGTTTGCGATTTGATTCCGAGTAGTCCAGAAGCTGGTAACCGTTTTCTTCATCTCCTATCCGGATTTCAGTAACCCTGTCGAATATCATACGATACGGATTGTAAGTAAACTGTACCCCTGATACCTGCAGAAAATAGTCGCTGCCTTTCAGCGGGTAGACGCTGGTTAAGACCTCTAAGGCTTTCTTTAATTCCGATGGATAAACGTAAATGGTAATCAGCGGGTAGCCCATGGTTTCAGCATCATCAAAGCCGATTCCAAGAGGTATGGCACGGAATACATCGCACACTGCAATTTGTCCGGTTTTTCCTTTAACAATCGGATCCCGGATAACACCGTTGGAAATTATGGAAGCCACAACTTTGGTGGCAGGATCGGCAGGGTTATAATCGTTTTTGTTGATATACCACTGTATGGAATCCGCAATGAGGTTTCCCAGGTTTGATTCCTCGGTTTTCAGGTAAATATCAAAATCCGTTTGGGCAATAATCTTTTCGAAGGTGAGACCTTCTTTAGCCAGAACCTGGCGGTTGATGTCAGCTTTAAACGCTTTAATTTGCCCGGAAACTTCAGTATCTCCCTTAATCTTATCATCGATATCCACCAGCTTGTAATTTTTAAGGGGAACGTGACCGTCATTATATGCGATATCAATCACACCCAATTGCTTGCCGTATTCCCATGCCTGGACAATAATAGTGTCGTTGACCAGTAAAGCCCCTTCCATTTTCGTATGGGTATGACCGCTTATGATGATATCAATGCCGTTTACTTCCCTGGCCAGGTTTTCATCTTCCGAACGTTTTTTATTTTCCCATAGCCCGCTGTGAGACAGGCAAATCACCATATCGGCCTTTTCGGTTTCCCGAAGAACCTTAACCATCCTTTGTGCCGCGGTGATCGGATCATCAAAGGTAACCGGAGATGCAAAGGGAGCGACTTCGGCGGCGTTTTTTCCCATTAGTCCAAAAATGCCAATCCGAATTCCTGCTTTTTCCAGCATAAGATACGGCTTGACAATTCCACGGGTGAATATTTTTTCCAGGGAATCATCTTTGCTGCTTTCTTGACTGAAAACAGCATTGGAAAGAACTAACGGCGGGATCTGCCCGTTACCATGAGCAGTCCTTAGTATTCGCGCAAGCCCGTCCGGTTTCAGGTCAAATTCATGATTGCCAAGAGTTACAGCATCATATCCCATCATGCTCAAAAGTTTCAATTCAAAGGAGTGTTCTCGACTGAGCATATGAAACAACGATCCCATCAGAAAGTCACCTGCATCAAGAACGAGTACCGGGTTCTTGCGATTTTGTTTAACCGTCTTTATAACGGTCGCAATTCTGGCTAATCCGCCGATGGTTTCGTCATCTCCGGTAATAAAAGGGGTATAGGCAATATTTGGAGGGGCTCCTAAAAAATGAGAATGCAGGTCATTTGAATGAATGATTGTCAATGTTTTTTCAGCTGCTACGATTTGTTGAGATATCGTTATCAACAAAAATGGCACAAGGTAAGCTAGTAAACGTTTCATTTATAAACCTCTTACTCTCCTATTTTGTAATTTTTATCACAATAAACCCGATTCTGCTTCGTTTTATCAGCAGATGGATAGTTTCTCCTTTTTTAATTTTTTGCATCTTTATCTGGTAATCATTCAGTGTTGAAACCGGTCTGCGATTAATTTCCTTTATAAGATCTCCCGGGCGAATTCCGGCCAGTTCTCCTTTGCTGCCTGGTTTGACATTAGTGATGATAACGCCCTTTTCGTTTTCGTCATGCCCTAATTGTCTTGCTTTTTCCGGTGTCAGTTCCGAGGCCATGAGGCCTAATTCGTCACTGCTTTCAGTTTCTTTCTTGACAAGAGATTTGTCATCCTGTCTTTTGGCTATCTTGATATAAACAGTTTTTTCTTTGCCGTCTCTTATTAACAATATGGCGGTCTTTTTCCCTACAACAATCCCTGCGATTTTCCTGGAAAGTTCACGGGCAGTCGGAACCGGTTTTCCATCTATTTTAATGATAATGTCTTTGACTTTTATCCCCCCTTTGTCAGCAGGATCTCCCTCAAAAACATGAGTTATTAAAACGCCTTTTTTATCTTTAACCTTGTAGTATTCTGCAAGTTCAGGTGTCAGGTCCTGGATACCTACACCCAGCCAGCCGCGTGTAACTTCACCGCTTGCTTTTAACTGTGCAATAATTCCATCGGCAAGATTAATTGGAATGGCAAATCCTATGCCCTGACCGCTTGCAATTATCGCCGTATTAATACCCACGACCTCACCTTTCATGTTAATAAGCGGTCCCCCGCTGTTTCCAGGGTTGATGGAGGCATCCGTCTGAATAAAATCGTCATATGGACCGGAACCCAGAATGCGTCCCTTGGCGCTGACAATTCCTGCAGTTACTGTCTGCTCAAGCCCGAAGGGACTTCCGATGGCCACTACCCATGTGCCGACTTTTAACGCATCCGAATCACCAATTTTAAGGGGAACCAGATCAGAAGATGCAGCAATCTTAATAAGTGCCAGATCGGTTTTGGGATCGCGACCTACTATCTTTGCATCAAACTCTTTTTCATTTGCAAGTTTAACCTTTATCTGGTCTGCATTTTCTACCACATGATTATTTGTAACAATATATCCTTCACGGTCGATGATGAAACCGGAACCCAGACTGCGTTGTTTAAATTCCTTTTGCGGGTCCTGTCTCATAAATGGTTCTAAAAAGTCCTTAAACGGGTCATTGTTGCCAAAGGGTTTTCCAAAAAAATGACGAAAGACACGTCCTCCCCCTTTTACAATTTTTACTGTCCGGATATTCACCACTCCTGGTCTGGCTTTTTGGGCCAGATCAGTAAAATTCATAGGAATCATTGTGCCTTGTACAGCAGTTTTTGATATTGCTGCATTGGGTGCAAATCCCAACAAAAGCCCTGCAAAAAATAAAACCATAATATATGTAACTAATTTTTTTGCTGTTTTCATTTTTTACCTCCGTAAATCTGATTATACTTACAATAACATTAATCGCTACCCATATCCGTGTTGCGTGTTGCGGGTTGCGAGGTGCGGGTTATTAATCGGATATAATCCTTTTTTCTAACCCGTACCCCGAAACCCGTAACCCGAAACCCGCATAAGCAATTTTATCACTTTTTACAAAATGTCAATTTATAATGTGGCTACAGCGTCTTTGGTTGTATTTTTAACCCTGTACATGGTTTTATCTGCCAGAATAAGGAGATCTTTTATTGTCCCGGCATCCGCAGGGTACATGGCAATTCCAAAGCTGGCTGTAACCTTAACCGGCCGGGATTCCGATTGCAGGTAGGTCGTTTCTCTGATTGCAGATAGAATTTTTTCAGTTTGTTTTTTTGCCTCCTGTTTATTACTGTCCGGAAGTATAATAACATATTCATCCCCTCCGTATTTAACAAGGATATCCTTTTGACAAAGACAGTCTGTAATGGTCTGTCCAAGTTCTTTCAGCATTTTTGTGCCGAGCAGGTGGCCATGCGAATCCACAACCGTTTTAAAATTATCTATGTCAACAAAGACAACTGCAAATTCAAAGTCCCGGCGGCCTGAATTTTCAATAAGTTCTCCGAAAATCTGATGGAGATATCGTGCGTTATAAAGACCTGTATATTCATCTGTTACATTCATAAGTTGAATTTTTGCAAATAACCGCGAATTTTCAATGGCAATGGCTGCATAGTCTGTAATAATTGTAAGAAAGGGAAGATATTTTGTTTCAAATAAAGCTATATTTTTAACATTCACGATTTCAATAACCCCAAGTACCTTTCCATGGATTTTAAGAGGAACACAGATAATTGATTTTGTTTTAAACCCGGTCAGTTTATCCACTTTCCTGCTGAATCTGGGATCATCTTTAACACCCGATAAAAACATTGGGATGCCTGTCCGGACTACGTGCCCTGAAATACCTTCACCAGGTTCCAGGCGGACTCCTATAATAAGATCACGATTAATACCGACTACGATATCAAAGGTTAATTCCTCTGTTGTTTCATTTTTTAAAAGAAGGGACCAGTTCTGGGCCTCAATCAGTCGGCTGACTTTTACCATGATAAGCTCAAGTATCTTTTTTAAATCAAGTGTGGAAGTTAAGGCTTTTCCGATTTCCACACATGCTAAAAGCGCATCGGTCTCATATAAACATTCATTTTTATCAGACTTGCCGTCAATCATGAATTTCTCCTTATCAGTGCTCTTCAAGGCGGGAGAAAAAAAGCTAACTAAAATTAAAACAATTCAGGCATGATGCTCTCGAAAAAATTCTGAAAAGCGTCTTTTTACAAATTCATCAAGCATGATCTACAAGTTTATAAATCAATACCTTTTCTTTCTTGCCTTTGACATTAACAGCAGACAACTGCTCGGCAATAAAATTGCCGGTTAGAAGGCTATTAGTGGTTTGACTAAGGATGACATCACAGGAAAACTCCCTGGTAAGTCCTTGGATTCTTGAGGCCAAATTTACTGTATCGCCTACAAGAGCGTATGAAATTCGGTCTTTGCTCCCGATATTGCCTGCCAATACAGCTCCGGTATGAATGCCGATCCCATGTTGGAGTGGATTGAATCCTTGTTTCTCAAAGCTTTTATTCAATGCGATCAGTCGCCTTCTCATTTCCAATGAAGCCTTAACAGCCATATCCGTATGGTCGTCATAGCTTACAGGGGCTCCGAATACCGCTTCAATCTCATCGCCGACATACTGGAGAACAAGGCCACGGTTTTCTTTGATGGCTTCCGTCATCTGGGTAAAATACTGGTTCATTATGGTGACGACCTGTTTGGGATGAGTAGATTCAACAAATGGCGTGAAGTCCCTAAGATCGGAAAACAACAGCGTCACCCTTTTCATTTCTCCATCCAGGGATACCTTCCCCGCCAGGATTTCATCTCGTATTTCCTGGCTGACATATTTCCCAAAAGATTCCTTTATTAACTCAGACTCTTTTAATCCTTTAGCCATGAGGTTGAAACCTTCGGCAACTGACCCGATTTCATCGTTTGATACAATTTCTACACGTACATCCAGGTTTCCTTTTTTCACCTCTTTCATGGCATCTTCGAGCTGAGCAAGAGGGGCAGCAACACTGACGGAAACAAAGGCTGATAATGCAATGGAGAAAATAACACAAATAACAGTGATGGTTATGATTTCCATAGATAAAGAGGAAAGGAGTTGGGCTCTTGTTATCGCGTCGGCATTATGCAACCCCTGTGCTTTTGTATAGGCTGCAATACCAAGCAAAGGGAGAGGCACCAGGCTGATGGCAACAAAGGCGATGCAAAGCCGATGACGTACGTGGAGCTTAAATACATCATTCACCTGACTCAAATCACCTTCAGGAAAAAACTTTGGTATAACTCTTCGCCAATGATTTTCTATAGTAAAATAGATAAAGAGCGCCGTGACTGAGCCACCGATAATTGCAATATAAAAGAACCGTTTTAAACAATTAATTAAATCAGGCGGCTCGGCTCCATAAAGAATTTGGGTGATAACCGGCTCAAGCAGCCCGAATATAAAGCCTGCCAGTATCCACACTAAAAAACAGACTGCCGCCATACGGGCAGGAAATTGAACAGCCTTTTTTTTAAGAATTTGGGCGGATCTACTGTCCATACTGTCAATTGGCACTTCATCATTTGCTACCTGGTACAAGCGAACAGATAACCGCCTAATCAACAAGGAAAAGGATATAAGGAGACCTGTGACGATCAGAAAAAATATATCCTCGTAATAAGGAGGAATATCCTGCCTGGCTTGCAAGGGTTGATTGATACCGGAAAGATATAAATAGACCAAAGTGGCTCCGATGGCATTCCCGGTTATCATCAAAAAATTAATTATCCGTCCTATTTTTTTCTTTGGTCTTGAGCTGGTCATTATAAAAAACCTTTATAAAAATATTGGTAGGCGTTCACGGGTTCAAAGGTTCAGAGGTTCAAGGTTCCATTTTCGTTCCAGGACTGCATTTGGAACGTGTATTTATAAGAAAAACGTCATCTTCGACAGACCTAATCCAAAATTTGGAGCCAAATTTGCAATTAC
>JAUWMJ010000289.1 GCA_030613225.1 Desulfobacterales bacterium | reverse complement strand
AAGCAAAATACAAAAAACAGAATCAATATAAGGTATACAATTAATTTTTTTTGTTTCATATATATCCTAAAATCCATAAATGGAACGAAATTCCCTCTATCAATTGTCGTAACGCAAGCGTATTAAATACAGCACATGCATATAAAAATATTGGGTTTACTGTGCAGAATATTATCCACAATAATAACCCGACTTAAAAAGCTGAACTATTATACACTTTTTCGGTATTGCCCCGGGGTTAACCCTGACCATCGTTTGAATGCATGATTGAAAGCACTTTGTTCTGAAAAACCCAGGAGTAAAGCAATATCGCAGATAGTAACATCTTTTTGGGTTAAATAATTTAATGCAACTTCCTTTCGGACCTGATCAAGAATCTTTTGGTAACTCGTTTTTTCCTCTTTCAGTCTGTTTTGTAAATTCCTTGCGCTCACTGCCAGGTTTGCGGCAATTGTTTTAATATCTGTCTTTTCCCCGCCGGCGAGCAATTTGCTTATCAAAGAAATCACCTTATCTGTCCAGATATTCTGCGGATATAAACTGTCCAGCAGCTTTTTAGCCAGATGTTCTATCGTTTCAAGCAGTTTCGGATCAGCTAAAAAAACAGGAAGGTTAAGCGTGTTTTTTTCAATCACAAGCTCATTTTTCGGCTGATCGAATAATAAAGGAACATGGAAAACCTCTTTATGCTCTCTGATATCTTTCGGGCGCGTATGTCTAAACCGGACTTCCAACAAGCCTGAATTATTTTCCGTAATACGTCGAATGATATAAACGTATGCGCACAGCAAGGCTTCTGATATATGTCTGGAAATTTCAAAGTGCGGATCGATAGATTCCCATAAAAGAAATGCAAAATCATCCCCGACCTTCATTTTTGGTAAAATCGAATCCTCCATCAGGGTATGATATCGGCAGAATATTTCCATTGCATTTCCGACTGTTGCGCTATTGGTCATCATGCTGAAAAGGATATTTCCACCAAAATAGGAATTTGCTATTTCCCTGCCAAAATGAAGCCCGAAATTTATATCATCTGCTTTTTTTACAGCCTCTTTCCAAATGATATCAAACTGCTTAGTTGAAATCCTGGCTTCATGGTCTTTAAGAATTAAGGCATCGATTCTGGCATCCTTGCATGGCGCATCGCAATCAATTCCGCATTTTGTCAAATATTTTAGTAAAATACGGATCAAATTGATAGAGACCGATGCTTTTTGTTTTTTCCCGGCAATCAAGTTTTAACTCCCTGCAGAATAAAATCAGGTATTTAGGTTGAAGACTGAAGGCTGAAGTATATCAATCATCTCGCAACGCTCGAATTAAACCGTTCAAGACCTTCTCAGTTTCGACAATCTTTGCTTCAAGTAAAGATGAATCCTGGTTTCGCAAGAACTCCAAACGCTTGGACAAACTTAGCTGATAATGCAGTTCCCTCAATGACCCGAAAGCTATATAGAGAAAACGAAGATAATCTGCCTGACTGTCACGTGCGCAACCTTCAACGATGTTAGAAGGACCCGAAACCGCTGCTCGCCGCATCTGAGAAGTCAAACCATACAACTCTTCTCTCGGAAACTCTGCGGTCACCCGATAAACCAATACTGCTACCTCGTCAGCCAGCTCAAATGCCCTCAGTTTTGTATGATCGCGCATGATTTCTCCCTAAAAGCCTTCCGCCTTCAGTCTTCAGTCTTCAGTCTTCAACCTAAACACCTGAGTATTCACTAACTTTTCGCATAATGTCAAAAAATATTCGCGATCAATCAATACTTATCGATCCAATCCCTGTAAAGTCATATCAAAATTTAAGGAATTTTGACAATGATTTATCGTTTATTAAGCAGACCGGATAGATCGGTTGAAAATGGAGGAAAAAATGGAAAAAACAATCAATAAATATGTTGGGTTATTAAAGGTCATCATGATACCGGCGATGTTGTTATTATTTATGGTTGGCTGTTCCGCACCAAAAAGGAACATGGGGGATATCAGCAAGCTTCCCTTTAAACCGAAAAGAGTAAGTGTTTTGCATGAAGAAAAAATCAACCTGCCGGCGGATGAAGTTTTTCACCTCGCCACTTCCATAGAAAAACTCAGTAATATCAATCCGTGGCGGTTCAGCGTCTTTTTCTTGAAGAATGAAAATAACGAGAATCATTCTGTTTTGGCTGAGAACTTTACACGCAGATTTTTATTGAACCAGCCGGGCACAACATTCTGGTACACAACAAAATATGATCTCAAGAATCGTGTTTTTCATGCCATCCTGATAGATGAAGGGCTTGTAATGGGCAAATATGAAATTGAAGCCAGAGATACAGGAGAAGGCAATACATTTATCAAAAGCAGTCTGATGTACACTGCCCTAAATGAAGAAGGAGTTAAAGTTCTTGATAAGAATATCGAGTACAAGATGCTGGAAATGCTGAAATTGATAAGTAAATCGGGTAAACATTATGAAAAGACGGGTAAAATTTTCAAGGCAGATAAACTGGATAAACTTGAAATAGCGCCGCCGGGGCCATTTGAAGCAAAAAGGGTTACGTCTTTTAATAAAGTCAAAGTAAAAGCATCGCCCAACGAATCTTTCCATATGCCTGGAGGGCCTGAAGAAATCCCATGGATACCGGGTTGGAATTTTGACACACTATATTCAGAAAGCGGTATGACTGAATATAATTATGTCGCCTTGGAAAACGGTGTTGTCCGGTATATGTTTCTTGACCCGGACCTAAACTGTTATTGGTATGTATCTTTGTACGATGAAAAGAACCATGTTTTCAATGTTAATATGATTATATCCGGTGAAGTGGTCGGCAGATTGGAATTTGTTTTCGAAGAGACCGATGAGGGTTATACAATATGGAATATAGCCTCGACCTGGACTGCGCTGACGGAAAAAGGGAATAAACTTATGGAGCGAAAGAGCGTATTTATGAAAGAGGATACTATTCAAAAAAGAAACGATAGAATGGTTCAATTCCTCGGTGAGTGCGCACTTTATTACAAGGAAACCGGTAACATAGCAAAAGTATCATTATTGAAAAAATTAAAAATCGCATCTTCAGTAATTTGGGCGAATATAATTAATCCATAGGAGTCAGGGATTCAAGTGTTTGTTTTCTAAAGATTTTATGAGCATCTTTATCCGCCTGTTTGATGGCGGATCACTCGAACCCTTGAATCCTAGACCCCTTGAACCCTTAGGAGCGCTCCAACTCTTTTGGAGGTGATCCACCAATATAAGGAGTTAAAATGCAGCCAATTGTTGAAATAAAAGTTCGTGGATATCATATAGATCATTTCAACCATGTAAACCACACCCGTTATCTGGAATTTATGGAAGAGGGCAGATTGTCATATCTTGAAGAAAAGAACCTTTTTCACAGTTTTCATGAAAAAGGAATAATACACGCTGTTGTAAATATAAACATCAATTACAGAAAAAGTGCTAAAGTTGAGATATTCTTATCATCGTAACAGATATTTTGAAAGCAGGCAGAAATAGCTTCACAATGTTTCAAAAAACATTTTTAAAAGATACCGATATTCTTGTTGCCGATGCAGAGGTGACTAATGTGTTTATTGATATGAATACAGGAAAGGTTGTACCTATAGATAATGAGATTATTTCTTTATGGCCTGATCTTGGCAACTATTTAAATAAAGATAAATCATCATTCAGCAAATCCAAATAACCGCTCTTCAGCCACGGCGATTAGCTGTCGACTGCAAGAGCCTTAGGTTTAAAAGCATCTATTGACTAATTGACCTCTCTTCAAGATCAAGTATTTCTCGATTGTTTACGTTGAAAAAATGTCCACGCCTGATATCTCTCTGCTCGCTTGAGAAATTTGTGGCTAAAGAAACTCTATAGCTTGCCCAATTGAAGAGCGAGACATGGGTAACAACATCGAATTTCAAAGATACAAAAGTAAAATTTATATCAAATTCCAACTATTCGGTCTTCATTGGGCACGAGAAACGATTTGTTAGCCCTTTGTTTTTTTTATTTATCCCTGTGCCTCTTTAACCATCATCGTCACTACAGCAAAAGTGGGTTCTGCTTCATTCATTTTCCATCGACTCGTTTATCAAGCAATTGCTTTTCTATTTCTTCAAGCTGTTTTATATCTTCTTCATTTGCTATCAGCGCTTCTGCTTTTTTTCGTTTCATTTCGAACTCTTCGTAACGGTCGTCCGCAATTTTTTTAGCAACTTCCGCTTTAACTTTGCCGGCATGGGTTAAAAGTTCCTGTTCGTTGAATTCTAAAAAACTGTCGAGCTTATCCGCCCATTGGGCCATGGTAACAGTTTTTCTTTGGCGTGCCTGTCTTTCGGCATAATCCAGATACATGGTGACAATTTCATTCAGGTCTTTTATTTCATCAGCATTCAGATAATTTTTAGCAATGGCTACATCCTGTTTTCGAACAATAGAGCCTCGCCATGAAGTTAGCCCCATATTTGGCACATCAGGGTTACTGCGGTTTTTAATAAGTTCAGCAGCGGTTTTACCGGTTGTAGCCCAGAGCATTTTATTCTGTACTTTTTTAAAGAAAATCTGTGCCTGCTCTGATGTTTTATCATAATCGATGGAGGTCGCGTAAATATCCCTGATTTTCTGATAGAATCGCTTTTCCGAAGCCCGGATATCACGGATTCGTTCCAGCCATTCATCAAAGTAATCCCATTTATCGGCTTGTTTCAGGCGCTCATCATCCATGGCAAAGCCTTTGATGATGTATTCTTTCAGGATATTGGTTGCCCATATCCTGAATTG